>JAZOMR010000170.1:0-35803 GCA_045654105.1 Faecalimonas sp.
GCTACACAGAATACAAATGAGGCTACTGCGATGAGAGAAGAAACAGAATTTGGCAATATGTATGCAAGAGAGATTGAGAGTTTTTCTGATTCAATCTTAAATGGGACTCCGTTAGAGGTACCTGCAGCAGAAGCTGTATATGTTCAGAAAGTAATGGAGGCAGCGTATGCTTCAAGTGAAAGTAGTAACGCCAAGAAAATCGTGTAACGTGATGTATTAGTTGTTATTGTTAGTCAGGACCTCTAGCTTGGCCGGAGGTCCTGACTAATATTCTTTTGGACTAACCCCTGTTATTTTTTTGAAATATGTAGAAAAATAATATACATTCGAAAATCCGCATTTCTGAGCTATATGAGTCATTGTGTGTTGTTTGGCTTTTATTAAATTTTTTGCATGAGTGATTCTGATGTGGTTTAGGTATTGTATGGGTGATGTGCCATAAACCTTATTAAAAATTCTCGAAAAGTGCGCGGTAGAATATCCACTTAACTTAGCTAAATCTTCAATAGTGATTTTATTTTGGTAATTTTCTTCAATGTAGGTTGCAACCTTTTTTAAGGTTAAATGTATTGTGTCGCTGCAAAAAAAATTAGAAATACTTTCTAAAGTCATTTCATATAAGATTTTTGTTACAATTGATTTTGTATGCATTTTATATGCGGCGCCGCACTGTGACCAAACGCTATAAACCTCACGAAACAATTCTTCAAAACGATTGTTATGGGAAGTTTTATTTATAGTTCCGATTGGAAGCTCAATAGAGCTGTTATCTGATGTTGTTTTGAAAGAAATTACGAAATGTTCCCAATTTTCTTTTGAAATTACTTTAGCAGAGTAAGATGAATTTTTATCTAAAAAAATAATATCGCCTGTTTTTGCAATACATTTTCTGTCCGAAAAACAATATTCCACACTACCTGATAAAACAAAGGCTATGGTGTAATAGTCTCTACTTAACTTTGAATATGTGAATCCTTTAGGTCTTTTTTTTTGATAAATATATTCAATTTCGCTAACGGTAACATCGATGTCTATATGATTTAAATTTATAAATTCATTCATATTATTTCCCCTAAATTATTCTTAATTATTGATTTTATCTTATAAAAACCGAAAAGTCAAGATTTGATAAATGATAAAATAATATAAAAACTCAGCAAGAATGTATATTGAAAAAAATACTGTTTTATATATAATTTTTATATATAATAAAATTTCGGGAGGAAAAATTATGAATGCAGAGCAAATCAAAAAATTGGCATATGAATGTGGTGCTGACCTTTGCGGCATAGCATCTCTTGATAGATTTGAAGGTGCACCGGCCAACATGGACCCAAGATATATTATGCCTGAAGCTAAGAGTATGATTGTCATGGGATTCAGAGTTATGCGTGGCTCTTTGCGAGGAATAGAAGAAGGAACCTTCTTTTCAAATTATTCCGCAATGGGGTATGGCGGATTGACTTATACGTACATACCGATGACAGTTATAAATATGTGCCGCGTTATTGAAGATGAGGGATATGAAGCAATACCATTAGGACATCAGAGTGACTGGCGCGGTATAGATAACGATGGTAATATTCGAGAAAATTATTCAAAACCTGTAGAACCCGGAAAACCACAACCTGATATAATGTTACATTTGCGTATTTGCGGATATTTAGCAGGACTTGGTGAAATAGGTTACAGTAAAATGCTTCTAACACCTGAATTTGGTCCACGGCTTAGAATAGGTGTTATTTTAACTGAACTCGAGCTCGAACCTGACCCAATCTATGACGGACCAAAACTTTGTAATAAATGTATGGCTTGTGTAAGAGAATGCCCTGGTAATGCTATAAGTAAAACAAAGACAGTAAAGGTAAATCTTGCAGGTCATGAAGTTGAGTGGGGTGAACTTGACTGCGATGCTTGTGATATAGCATTTAGAGGCGGAGAACTCTGTAAGGAAGGCGAAAAGGGAACATATCAAGATGGTCGTGATGATGTTAAACCTGGTTCGCATTCACCTTTTTATTTCAAACCCGCAAATCTATATAATACCGGGCAGGCAGTATGTGGTGCTAAAGGATGTACCCGTGCTTGTATGGTATCTTTGGAAAAAAGAGGGGTTCTTAAGAATAAATTCAAAAAGCCTTTTAGAAGAAAGCCTCTATGGAGTGTTGACTGGTCTGATTATGAAGCACTTGAAGGCGGTAATACTGCAGTAAGTGCATTAGGTGCAATGTCAAAACTCGGTTCTGTTAAAGACGAACAAAACGAGCTTTCAAGAAAGCATGATAAGGAAGCAGATTAATATAAATTTGTTTAATTATGGAAGGAATAATTATGCTTAAATTTTCAGTTGGTTATCAATATAATGAGGAACTTCCGTTTTCGGAAATAGTTAGTAATTATTCGCAATTTATTGAAGAAGTGTATTTTCCGTGGATCGACCTGCCTAGCGGCAGGTCAATCATTTCTGGATATGATGGATATTTTGAATATGGGCTGCAAGATAAGCTCCTGAAAGAATTAAAACTGTTTCAAAATTTAGGCATAAAGTTGAATTTGCTCTTTAATGCCAATTGTTACGGTGAAGAATCTATGAGCAGAGTGTTAAGAGGAAGAGTTTATTCGGCAATAGATTTTATACGTGAAAATGGTATATCAATTGATGTTGTGACTACAACCTCTCCAGCAATTGCACATATGATAAAAGAGCAATATGATGATATTCGACTAAAAGCCTCAGTAAATATGAAAATATCTTCGGTTAAGGGGATGCAATATGTTTCACATTTATTCGATGAGTTTTGTGTTGCTAAGGAATGTAACCGTGATATTGATCGATTAAAGGTTTTGAAAGATTGGGCTGTTAAGAACAATAAAAAAATTACACTTCTAGCTAACAGTGGGTGTATGCGCGATTGTAGCGGACAAATTTTTCACGATAATATGGTAGCTCACGAAGCTGAAATATCGAAGCAAAAAAACATAGATTTTCTTCCGTATATGTGTTGGAACTATCTTAAGGAAACCAAAAATTTTGTTTCGGTTTTACAAAACACTTGGGTGAGACCAGAAGACATCCATAATTATGAAGGTTTGGTTGATTCAATTAAGCTCGCCACCCGTTCTCATCAATTGCCCGGAATGGTTATTGGTGCATATGCGAGAGGTAAATATGCAGGGAATTTATTAGACCTGTTTGAACCTAGTTTCAGTCCGTCTTTTGCTCCGTATGTTATCGATAATTTGAAAATACCGAAAGAATTTTGGTCACATACTACTTTATGTGATAAAAATTGTTTAAGTTGTGATTATTGTAGTCATGTTTTAGAAAAGTCGCTGGTACTTGGTGAGTAATTATAAGGAGTGACATTATGAAAAAAGGAGAAATAATGATGCAATTCGTAATTGATACCAATAAAGTGGTAAAAAAGGTTAATAATTTTTGGAATCATATTCATTTTCATCCCACTGACGCTATTGAGGATGAGTGGGGACAACGTATTTTGAATCGTGTAGCAGAGGATAAAGTGGCTAAAACTGTAAGAATGTACGCAATGTTAGAGGATATTGTGACAATGTCCCCTGAAGGTGAATTGCAGTATGATTTTACGTTGAACGACCAACGTTTAGATTATATGGTATCTAAAGGTTTTGACATTTTCCTATCTTATAATTTTATTCCGCCGTGTATAGCAGCGAATAAAGACGAACTTGCTACTGTATGCAAAAACAAAACACGGTACAAGGGTAAATTTATCGTTACATCCCCTCCGAAAGATTATCGTCTTTGGGAAGAAATATGCAGAGAATATACCCGTCATATTGTTGAACGTTATGGTATTGAAACAGTTAGTAAATGGGAATTGCAATGTTTTAATGAGCCCGATATAGCATTGTTCTTTATGCGCGATGAACGGGATATTGAAAAACGTGCGGCAGAATACTGTAAATTATATGATTTTTTTGAAAAAGGAGTTCTCTCTGTTAGTGAAAAATTATGTATAGGGGGACCTGCATTAGCTACCCAATATGAATTTTTAGAATATTTTTTAAATCATATACGAAATAACGGCAGGAGATTGGATTTTATATGTTTTCATACATATGGTACAGAACCTCCATTGCTGCAAGATGGTAGTCGTCCGTTTAATGTTAGAAATAATTTTGAAAGAATAAATAAAGTTAAATCTATAGCACAAGAATGTGGATTTGGTAATATTAAATTAATAGCAGATGAGTGGGGCGCTGCTTCATGCGGATTTATTGATATAGAAACGCACCCTCAAATGATATTTCGTGAAACCGAGGAATTTGCGGCTTATTTTTCAAAGATGTTGACTATTCTTGATGAGTCTGATAATGCTTTAAATAAGATGCTTATTTGTCTTTCGGGTCAACATGAAATGACAATTGATTTTAGTGGTTTTAGAGGTCTTTTTACCCTAAATTTTTTTGCTAAACCTATATATAATGCTTATAAATTGGCAGCAAAATTAGGTGATGAGAAGTTATATTGCGACAAACCATTTGTTGGTGAAAATTATTCGGTTTTTCCTACCAAAAAGTCTGATGGCAGTGTATCTGTATTACTTGCTCATTGTGCTGATGATTTAAGAGGAAACGAAGAAGAGGAAATAACACTTAAGTTTAAGAATGTAAGCGGTAAAGCACGAATTTGGATAATTGATGAGGATAATTCAAATGCATTTTCCGCATTCAAAAAAATGGGGTCGCCAGAAGAGTTGAGTGATGAACAGATTTTGGAAATAAGAAAAGCCGGAGAATGTGAGCCGATAGATTGTCTTTTATCGAATGACAACAGTATTAAATTCATTGCAAAGAAAAATAGTGTTGCTTTAGTTGAAATAGTGCCTTAAAAAAGTAGTTATAAGGGAGTTAATTTTTTATGGAACAACAAGAAATATTTATTAAATCCTCACTTGATGGAAGTCAACAACCGTCACTTTTTTATAAAAGTGACAACGATGGGAAACGACCTCTTTTAGTAGGGCTTCATACATGGAGTTTTAACAGATTCGGTGAAGTTGATAAGTTGCTTCCGTTGGCAAAAAAACTTGGATTCCATTTGTTGTTACCCGAATTTAGAGGGAGTAATACATCATCTAATCCTAATTGTAGATTGGCTTGCGGTTCGCGATATGCAAAACAGGATATTAAGGATGCGATTGATTATATTGTAAAAAATGAGGACATTGATGAGGATAACATTTTCCTGTTAGGTGCAAGTGGCGGTGGTCATATGGCCATTCTTATTGCGGGAGCGTTTCCAGAATATTTTAAGGCTATAGCGGCATACGTTCCGATTACTGACCTAAGAAAATGGAAAGAACAAAACAGTTATTACAGACCTCATATATTAGAATGTTGTGGTTGTAGTGATGATGAAATGTTATATCGTTCACCAATAAATTATATTGATGAAATTGCAAAATCCAATCTTAAAATATTTCACGGGAAATATGACCCTGTCGTTCCTTTTTCTCATAGCTTGGATTTGTATAATTTGATAGTGTCTAAGTATCCTTCGGCGTCGGTTTATCTTGATGTATTTGACGGAGGTCATGAAATTGATTTGAATACGGCGGAATATTGGATAACCTCGCAGTATAATAAAAAGGAATTACTACAAGTGAATAAATGATTATGTGTAAGTGCCTCAAAAGATGGCGTAGTGTAACGTCGCAGAACATCTGCTATAATACCTGCACTATTTTTGGATAATCAAACTTTTTGAGGGTTTTTCATGAGGGGCAGGTTTGAGGCACTTACCAAATTAAATTAAATACCGATATTAGAAGATACGGTTTGAAAAGTTGTAAACTTAGTAGATGAAAAAGGGAATCAGGTTTGAATCCTGAACAACCGCCATTACTGTATTTGACTGAATGGAAACACAAAATCCATTGAAGTGTGGGGTAGTAATGCTTGCACTTTGAGAAGGATAGTTTTTTGGCAATATACATTGCCACATCATAAGTCAGGAAACCTGCCGTGTCTTTTTAGGTTCAACACAGCTTTGGTGAGAAGAGTGCAACCGATTTATCGCCGCATAGTGCGATTTTGGGTTTGCATTTTTTTATTTGCAAAATCCAAAGCTCTTTTTCGCTATGTTGTTTAAGTCAGTTGTACTCTTTTGACCTATTTGGTTGAAAGGGTATTTTTATTTTGTAAAGGAGGGTTGATTGCTGGTGAGAGAATATTAAGAAAAACAATACGATGTGGTCATAATGCGATGTAAGTTTCTTACAATTATACATTTGAGGAGGACTTGGAATGAATGGGAAAATGGTTGTTGATGGAGTACATATGCACCTGGAAAACAAGAAAATCAGCCGTAACTTTTTTTGGATGTTGTGGGTGTTATACACTATTGTATATATGACGAAAAGTTGCTATAGTGCAGCGATGGCATCTATCGTAAGTGAAGGGATACTTACCAAGACTCAGACAGGGCTGATTAATGCTGTGTTTTACGGAGTATATGCTCCACTTCAGATCGTGGGTGGTATCTGCTCTGATAAGTATAACCCTAAAAAAATGATTAAGATAGGCCTTGTGGGAGCTGGCGTTTCTAATTTGATTATTTTTCTGAATCAGAACTATTATGTCATGCTTGTTACATGGACATTTAATGCGATTATACAGTTTGCATTGTGGCCATCCGTGTTCAAGATTATATCTTCCCAGTTAGAGCCGAGGTATCGTGCAAAAGGCATCTACTATATAACGCTATCCAGCACCTTTGGTCTTATACTGTCGTATTTTGTAGCTGCATTTGTCACGAAGTGGCAATATAATTTTATGATTTCGGCAGTGTCTTTATTTGTGCTTGCAATAGTGTTCCATGCTGTATCAAATCACGTGGAACAATATATGGTGCCGGACGCGACACCAAGGATGCAGACACAGAAAGTAGCAGTGAAAAATACAGACATCTCTACATGGAAATTGTTTGTAAAAAGTGGTTTTATTTGTCTCATTATTGTGACGGGATTACGACAAGTTGTAGCGAACAGCGTGAAGACCTTATCTGCGACACTCCTTATGGAGTCCTATGACACCATTTCACCATCCATTGGGAATTTGCTAAATATATTGATTATATTAGCTGGTATATTGGGGACGTTTCTGGTAAACCAATACGTTTATCCAAGAATTATTAAGCATGAGGTGGTTGCGTTACTTACTTTAGGGGGTATTGCAATTCTTCCGGTTTTTGTCATGAGTTTTGTAGGACATATTCCCATTGTGGCATTTCTTTGTGCACTATGTGCGGCCGCACTCCTTTTAGAAGGGATAGGTATTGTTATGTCGCGTTGCAACGCAGCTTTTGCCAAGTATGGAAAGAACGGAGTAGCTTGCGGTGTAAACAATGCATTTACGTCAACTGCATTTATGGTACAGAACTACGTGATTGTACGAGTGGCTGATGATGCAGGATGGAAGACAGTTATTTATCTGTGGATTATACTCCTTGCTATTGCAAGCATATTCTTGGGAATAGCGATACCATTATGGAGCAGATTTAAACAAAACAAGATATAGGAAGGAAGATTTATATGTATGATGTGATGTACATCAGTAATTGTAGTATGCTTCCGTTTGGATGGACGGCAGAAACACTTTTAGGCTCACACTCTTCAAAACCGTACAATCCGGATATCGCAAGGGTGTTTTATCGAGCAGGCTATATTGAAAGCTGGGGACGTGGTATTCAAAAAATTCGTGATGCATGTAAGAGTCTCGGAACAGATGAGCCAGAATATATGGTTCATGGAGAAGATATTATGGTTAAGTTCAAAGCTCTTCAAAGTGCCAAAGTGACAGAATTTAAAGCACCAAACCGACACGATGACGGTTTGAATGTCGGTTTAGAAAAGAAGATTTTAGAGTTTATTAGGAAAATCCTAACAAGCGTTATGGTTATTGGGAAGTTAAGGAAACAAATTAGTTATGTATAGATATTACGTGCATGATAAGACGAGGAAAAGTTGGCATTTCATAGAGCTACAGTATGAAGCGAATGTTGGAGAAACAGTTCTTGTAAACTATGGAAGCGAAGAAAAGCCAGATGTGTGCAAATGCGAAATTGTTAGAGAAATGAACGGCAGAAAAAGTGAATAGTTGTTACGCAATAACCCCTGCAAAATTGTCAATAGAAAAGGGCTGATAACCCGAAGTTCTAATAAGGCAGTTTTGCAGGATTTTTTATTTTATTGAAAAAAATAAAAAGTTTTTATATTTTTGGTTATCAACCCTCTCGTTTTTTCTAAAGGGATAAACGAGAGGGTATTTTTTATGTCTTCTTTTGTACCTTGAAAATTGAATAAGACAAGCGTTTCTTTTACTTCCCTTCTGTTGTCGGCGACGGAGCCGTAAGCATCAAGAATTAGAATTCGGCTGTTACAGCATTGTAATGGTACAGGCAACGACAGAAGCAATAATGGTACTTCCGTCCGGATGAATATCCAGGCGGCCCGGTGAGAACCACGGGGAGGTGGAATTCCTATGAGGCTAAAAGCATAGCCGAAAGAAACGTACCCTATGGCGACAAAAAGCCGATAGTCAGGGGGAATCGGAGATAAATACTGACTGATTGAATGAGAAAACGATTGATTATTAGGGTGGTTGCTTGACGGTCACCTATACTTAACAAAGAGGAGACAAATAATATGAGAAAAGGGGATATTTATTATGCTGATTTAAATCCAGTCGTGGGATGTGAGCAGGGAGGTGTAAGACCGGTACTTGTAGTGCAGAATAATCTGGGGAATAGACATAGCCCAACTACAATTGTGGCAGCCATAACAAGCAAAGTCGAAAAAGGTGCCTTGGAAAAGAGTACTATGTTGACAGAGAAAACCTAATCCGATTTTTGGAAGATTTCAAGGGGCAAGAGGTATTGATATAGTGTTTTAAGTGTTTTAGATATGTTTGATTATTTGTAAACTATCACAAAAACTATCACATTTTAAAAACGCACCCACCAAGAAAGCCCGTAAAATCAACGTTTTTTGAATAACCTCCGTGTGTTTGTAAATTATAAATAAATTTAAATATTTGTACAATATAAACAAATAAAAACATACAAAACAAGACAAAACGTTATCTGAATTGGTGATTATCACAAGTTGGATGGCGTTTTTTATTTATTAATATCACATTTAATTATCACAAAACTATCACATTATTGTTCTTTTTTAAAATTTTGAAAAAAAGGTTGTATATTTCTTCAAAAGGTGCAATAATAAAAATGTAGAAATATACTACAAAAATATTATTTTAAAGGAGTATATATATGTTGTATGAATATTTGTTAAAAACATACGGCGAAAATGAACCTATTATACTTTCTGATGTTATGAAAAAAATCAATATGTCAGAGAATAATATTAGACAACAGATAAAAAAGATGACAGATATAGGTCAGATAAAAAGATATGATACAGGCATCTACTTTATACCAAAGAAAACTATGTTTAAATCCGGTTCGCAACTATCTATGCGTAGAGTAATAGAAGAAAAATATTTGAAAGAAGATAGTAAAAGATGCGGCTATATTAGTGGTGTTACGTTTGCTAACCAATTGGGTATTACCACGCAGGTGGGCATGGTATATGAGATTGTAACCAATAAGGCAACTAATGATTATAGGGAACTGACATTGGCGAATTCTAGAATTGTAGTAAGGAAACCGAGAACAAAAGTGAATGAAGAAAATTATAGAATGCTGCAGTTTTTGGATTTGATAAAGGATATTGATTATTTGGCTGAATCATCAGGTGAGGAATTAAAACAACGATTATTAAATTATATGAATGCCAATAGTATTAAATTTTCTGAATTGGAAAAATATTTGACTTATTATCCGGAAAGGATTTATAAAAATTTATTTGAAGCGAGGTTGTTGTATGGTGTATCTTCATAATGATAAAGAACAGTTTGTTGAAGCGATTAACTTGACTGTATATAAGAGCGGACTCCCGGAGGAGGTTGTTGAAAAGGATTATTATGTAACAATGATTTTAAGATACCTTTCAGAAAAACTACCTTTTATAGTTTTTAAAGGTGGAACCTCGTTGTCAAAATGTCACAGAGTAATCAAGCGTTTTTCAGAAGATATAGATATCTCGGTTGATATTTCTTTATCACAAGGTCAGAAGAAAAAAGTCAAGGATGCAATTGTTGAAGTAGTAGACAAACTGGGACTTTGCATTTTGAATTTGGATGATACAAGAAGTAGGAGAGATTATAACCGATATGTAATTGGTTATAAGTCTATTGTGACGAATGACAATCTGCTAGTGGCACCAAGTGTATTGATAGAAACTTCTTATACAACGGTTTCATTTCCAACAGTTGTATTACCAGTGACAAATTATATTGGTGAAATGATGCAAGTAGAGGCGCCGGAAGCAATAAAGGAATATGACTTAGAGCCATTTGAAATGAAGGTTCAGGATCTTAACCGCACGTTGGTGGACAAAGTGTTTGCAGTGTGTGATTACTATTTGCAAGATGATGTAAGACAACATTCAAGGCATATATATGATATTTATAAATTGTTAGATGTTGTTCCACAGGATGATGCTTTTCGTCAATTAGTTGCAGAAGTACGGAATGTCCGAAAAAAATATGCCATATGTTTATCAGCGCAGGATAATGTGGATGTTCCGAATGTGTTGCGTGAAATCATATCAAAGGATGTATACAAAGCGGATTATCAAAATCTGACGGAAGGTCTATTGGAAGAAAAAGTAGATTATGAAACAGCAATCAATGCGTTAAAGCAAATTTCGGAAAATTGCATGTTTAAAAAATGACCAAAGAGTTAAAGGGTGATGATATTTGGAATAAGAAATAACGGATATTGTCAGTTGTCTATTATTAATGTGGTACGAAATTTTACTAAAGAGAATTTTATATGGAGAATAACTATGAATAATACAGAATTAAACGAACAGAATATTGGAGGAGTAGATGAAAATAAAAAATATAGGTTTTCTAAAACTATTGAGATAATCAATGTGTTTTTAGTTATTGTTTCGCTTTTGGTATCATGTCATGCAATCAAAACCTCAAAGGACTTGTTGCAATATCAAGTTGAACAAGAAAGACTTCCTGTAGTGGTATGTTTAAATCAGAATATGACAACATCTTTCAAACGGGGATATGATGGAGAAGTTGCTAACTTTGATTCGATTGATAATATGATATTAAAAGTATGCAATGTAGGAATGGGTGTAGCACAAAAATGTGAAATCAGTTGGGAAGTTGAAAGCATCAAAGAGGCTTGCCTAAGGGTGCGGGACTTAATTGATAACTCACTTATCATCAATGAATTTGAGGGTGTAGATTTATCAAGTCAATCATTCTATATTTACGATTACCAGTTTGTGACAAAAGAAGGTGAACTGGAAGAGATTATATATTATGATACGGAATTGAAAGATTATATAAGGAACTCTTTTGATATTGAGCCTATTCAAGCAGCTTATATTTTGCCAATTACTCAAGGGGAAGAAGAAATTCATATTCAAGTGCCAAAAACTTTTGGAGCTATGCTGTTAGAGATGGGCAATCAAGGAATTACAGAGAGTGTTTCGTTACAACTCAACTTGTATTATCAAGATATGACCGGTAAACAATATAGTGAAAGTGTCAATGTTAGTTTCGCCTTGGATGAAAAAACAGAAGAAAGTGAAGTGTGTAACTGTACCTATGATATAAGTGTCAAAAGTCAATGAAACAAATATACGTCGAAAAATCTATGAAAGTAAGAAAAAGATATGGTGATTGGAGTGTTTTAATAATGTTTCGTTATTTGTAAACTATCACAAAAACTATCACATTTTAGAAATGTACCCCCAATAAACGCCGTAAAATCAACGTTTTTTGAATAACTTTGGTAAAATTGTAAATTACAAGTAATCATATCTAAACGTAACAGAATGCGTCACTCGATGAGTGACGCATTTTTTGTAAAAAAGAAAGCCAAAAGAAGATTATAAAATGTATTGACTTTTAGTTTTATTACATATAATATAGTGGTAGAAGTAAATACTTCTACTGAGGCGTTTGTCAGAAGTGCCTGGCTCAATAAAAACTGAAGAAATTGTGAGGGGTTTGTCAGATGCACCTGTCCAAAAAAAACTGAAGATATTGTTTATGAGGGGAACGTGATGTTCCCCTTTTTACGTCAGGAGGAGATTTTATGGAACCGAAATTATGTTTTATAAGAGAAGCATATTTCAAGAAAAATTCATCATATATAAAGTTGTTGGATGCTGGAGATACAAGCAAACAATCAAAAAGAACGCATCTATGTTTGATGCTTGAATTGAATTCGAATAAATTTTATATTCCATTAAGAAATAATCTGGGAGATGAAATTAGAAAGTACGGTAGAATTGGACATGCTGTACCGTCAACTAAAAGGCAAGATGCTGGTCTGGATTATCGCTATGCACTTATCGTGAATGATGATTCATACATAGAAACGCAGGATCAAAAAAAGATACCGGAGAAACAATATAAAAAGATTAAAAATGATTGTGATATAATCAAAACAGAATTTGCAATATATTTAAATGGTTTTATAAAAGCGGCAAAGAAAAAACGTATTGCGAAAGAACCATTATTTAGAGAGTCATGTTTGATAAACTTTCTGAACGAGTTGGGTATTAAATAGAAGACTTGATTTTGATATAGTGTTTGAAGGTGTTTTATCATTTGTGAACTATCACTTTTATTATCACATTTTCAAATGTCCACTCAACAAACGCCGTAAAATCAACGTTTTTTGAATAACCTCCTTTAGATTGTAAATTACAAATAGGTCTAAAAAATTAGGCAATATAAACAAATAAAAACATACAAAACAGGACAAAAGGTTATTTTTAATAGCCTTTTGTCTTTTTTTAACCCCAAATAAATTTAAAACAATTTGACGTACGTAAAATAAAACTATATAATAACTATAACAGCAATAGTTATTTAGGAGGCGATAGGGATGAAACAAAAAATAATTGTCGACAAGCAGGACCTTACTTATCTGAAGTGGTCCCATGCAAGAAATTCGAGTGGCACAGCAGGAACATTTTTGAAATCCCAGTCGGTGATATCAGGGGAGAAAATATATTACAAATTATCTAATTATGATAGCGAAAAGGGAATTGTTGGTCATGAATGTATAAACGAGATCATTGTTGACCGTTTGCTTACTATTCTAGGAGTAGAACATTTGGAGTATCAACTGATACATGCCGATATCGAGATAGATGGTAAAATTCATGAAACCTGGCTATGTGCGTCAAAGGATTTTAAAAATACCGGTGAAACAAAATCAGCGTTGGATAATTATTATCAAATCAACAGGAAACCAAATCAAACACGATATGAATTTTGTGTAAATAATGGATGGCAAAAGTATATAGATACGATGTTGGTGGTAGATTATTTAATATTAAACAGGGACCGTCACGGTGCGAATATAGAAGTACTTCGAAATGGACGGAAACACACCATAAGGATTGCCCCTTTGTTTGATCATGGCTTGTCGTTTCTGTGTTCTTGTTATAGCGAGGAAGAATTACAAAGGTTTGATATATTAGAGGATAAACCATGCCAAAACTTTATTGGCAGTCGTTCTACTCTGGAAAATTTAGGACTTGTTACAGGAAAGAACAATGTATTTCAGTCAAAATTAACATTGCAGGATAAAGAAATATTATTTAAGGATTTATCATTTGCTATATCCAAAGTACATCAGGATAAAATATGGGATATGCTTTGGGCAAGGTGGTGTCAGTATGAAAAGTTATGCGATTTATGATGAAGGATTAGATAGGATAGAACCAATAGGGTATTTGTTTTATTATGAAAAATCGGAGAGTTTTATAATAGAATTATGTGAAGATTTAGACGAATGGGATGCGCCATTGTTGTTTCAGAAGTTGGTAAGAGAAAAAAAATATACTGTTCCGCGAGACATTAGCTTGATGTGGGTAAAAGAAAGAGTAATTCCAAGTGGCAGGCAAAATATAGGTAGTATTCTCAAAAATCATAAACTGAAAGATTATAGTGAAATGGCAATGCTTAGTTTGTCAAAGGGAAGATGTTCCCAAGATGACTGCTATATTGTAGAGATAGATGAGGAGAGAGTTCCTGAGAATATTAAGGAAAGAATGAGAAGGAATCTTCAGGAATGCTTCCCTACAGAGGATAATCAGTTGGTATGTTTGTTTAAAGATGACGTTGTAAAAAAAGTAGAACTTTCTTTGCTCTTGAGGCAGTATCATGAACTTTCGCATGTGCTGAAGAATAAAAAACTGCTTGACAGTTTTACAATAGGTGCCGGTGGATACAGTATTATTTTTAATGATTCTATTGAAATCCAAGTTTCTGATTTGCGAATTGCCGGTCAGCCACTTCCATTAACCACAGGAGATTTTTATAATTTTGTACGAAGAAATGTATTGGACACAACGAAAACTTGTGGTATGCTACAGTGCACAAGACAGAATTTATCCTACCTGGTTAATGAAAGCAAGATTCAACCAATTCTCCGTGGCACAAAGGAAAACTTGTATTTAAAAGGGGAAGTTGAAAAAATGATGAACGAGTAACCAAAAAGACATATTCATCTTGCAACTGCATCTAAAATCATGTAAAATATATTGGGTGAATTACGAAAAGAATAATTTGAGGATAAAAAGGAGAAGAAAAAATGAGTAAAAAACCAACAGTTTTAATGATTCTTGATGGTTATGGATTAAATGACAAGTGCGAAGCGAACGCAGTGTGCGAAGCTAAGACACCTGTTATGGATAAATTAATGGCTGAATGTCCATTTGTACATGGTAATGCAAGTGGTATGTCAGTAGGGCTTCCTGACGGACAAATGGGTAACTCAGAAGTTGGACATTTGAATATGGGTGCAGGACGCATTGTATATCAAGATTTGACAAAGATTACAAAATCTATCCAAGATGGTGATTTCTTTGAAAATGAAGCTTTATTAGCTGCATGTGAAAACGTAAAGAAAAATGATTCCGCACTTCATATGTTTGGTTTGGTATCAGACGGTGGAGTTCACAGTCATAACACACACATCTATGGCCTTTTAGAACTTGCAAAAAGACAAGGTATTGAAAAAGTATATGTACACTGTTTCTTAGACGGACGTGATACACCTCCGGCATCAGGAAAAGATTTTGTACAAGAATTAGTTGATAAAATGGCTGAAATCGGTGTAGGTGAAGTTGCAACCGTTATGGGACGTTACTACGCGATGGACCGTGACAATCGTTGGGACCGTGTGGAATTGGCATACAATGCAATGGTAAAAGGCGAAGGCGAGACAGGATGCTGTGGACCATGTGCAATTCAGGAGTCTTATGATAACGATAAGACAGACGAATTTGTTCTCCCAACAGTAATTGTGAAAGATGGCAAACCAGTAGCTACGATTAAAGACAACGACTCTATCATTTTCTTCAACTTCAGACCTGACAGAGCAAGAGAAATCACAAGAGTATTCTGTGATGATGAATTCACAGGCTTTGACAGAGGTGAAAGAGTAAAGACAACTTATGTATGCTTTACAGAATATGATGTAACAATTGAAAATAAAGACGTTGCATTCCGTAAAACAGAAATCACAAACACATTTGGTGAATTCTTAGCAGCAAACGGACTCAAGCAGGCAAGAATTGCTGAGACAGAAAAATATGCTCATGTAACCTTCTTCTTCAACGGTGGTGTAGAAGAACCGAACGCAGGCGAAGACAGAATCCTCGTAAAATCACCAAAGGTTGCAACCTACGATTTACAACCGGAGATGAGCGCTTACGAGGTTTGTGACAAATTAGTAGATGCAATCAAATCTGACAAATATGATGTTATCATCATCAACTTTGCTAACCCTGATATGGTTGGACATACAGGTGTGGAAGAAGCAGCAATCAAGGCTGTTGAAGCAGTTGATGAATGTGTAGGTAGAGCTGTTGATGCAGTAAAAGAAGTGAACGGTCAGATGTTCATCTGTGCTGACCACGGAAATGCAGAGCAACTTTTAGACTACGAAACAGGTGCTCCGTTTACAGCACATACAACAAATCCGGTTCCATTTATCTTAGTAAATGCAGACCCTGCATATACACTTAGAGAAGGCGGATGTTTGGCAGATATCGCTCCAACATTAATTGAGTTAATGGGTATGGAACAGCCAAAAGAAATGTCAGGCACATCATTATTGGTAAAATAAGAAGTATAAAGAATCCTTGGGGTTTGTTACTCCAAGGGTTTTTTGTGGAAGGCATCCAAGGCAGAAATTGGGGATAACATTGCAAAGAGAAAGGGAAACAAATGAAAGCGCTGAAATCATTTATCAAACAGAATACGGTTACCTGTATTGCATTTTTGGCGGCTATCCTTACTTGTATCATCGTGCCGCCGGACAAGGAATATCTGGGTTATTTTGATTGCAAGACTTTGTCTTGTCTTTTCTGTGTGCTTGCAGTAGTATGTGCATTGAAAAACGTGAACTTCTTTTATATGCTGGCACGTAAGGTAGTGCAACTTTTCAAAAATGCAAGGATGAGTGTGCTGGCGCTGGTGTATATTACATTTATTGGCTCTATGCTGATTGCAAACGACATGGCACTGATGACATTTTTGCCGTTGGGGTATCTAGTGGTGAAAAAGACAGGTAAAGAAAAATACATGGCGTTCCTGTTTGTTATGCAGAATATTGCGGCAAATTTAGGTGGAATGCTGACGCCTTTCGGGAATCCACAGAATTTATACCTATATACGAAGTTTCAGATTCCAAATCTGGAGTTTATGAAAATTATGGCTCCGCCGTTTGTAATAGCAGTGCTGCTTATTACAATTTGTTGTATTGCATTTGTAAAACCGGAACCACTGGAACTGGATGACAAGGAATTTGTGGTAGAACCGGTGAAAACAGTCATATATTTGTTGTTGTTTGCATTATCGATTGCAATTGTATTTCGTGGTGTTCCATATGGAATTGGTCTGATTGTGATTCCGGCAGTACTTCTTGTTATGGATAGACAGGCGCTTAAAATGGTAGATTATGGACTGTTATTTACCTTTGTTTTTTTCTTTATTTTTTCAGGAAATTTGGCTAGAATAGAAGTAATTAGAAATCTATTTTCTACATTGCTTGAAACGAGCACATTGTTAATCAGCGTGTTATCCTGTCAATTCATCAGTAATGTGCCTTCGGCAATTTTATTGTCGCAATTCACGGACAATTATCCGGAATTGTTATTAGGCGTGAATATTGGTGGTGTGGGAACGCTGATTGCTTCCCTGGCTAGTTTAATTACCTTCCGGGAATATACCACTCATAATCCGGAAAAGACCAGACATTACATAAAGGTATTCACCATATTTAATATGGCGTTTTTAATCATTCTAACGGGAGTTATGTTTATTTTTTAAAAAGGAGGAGTATTATAGTGAAATGGTTAAATAAATTAGAACGTAAATATGGCAAGTATGCAATTCCAAACCTGATGTTTTATGTAGTGATTTTGTATGTTGTAGGGTTTATTTTCAGCTTGATTGCACCAGGGTTTTATTATAGTTTTTTGTCCCTTGATATATCGGCTGTTTTGCGGGGACAAATTTGGAGACTGGTGACATTTATCATACAGCCGCCGGCTACAAGTCCGTGGTTTGTTGTGTTCACATTGTATTTGTATTATATGATTGGGCGTCAACTGGAGTTGGTATGGGGAAGTTTCCGTTTTAATTTCTATTATTTTATGGGCGTATTTTTCCATATCGTTGGAGGAATATTGGCCTATGCTTTGTTTAAAGTATCATTGCCTATGGGAACGTACTATTTGAACCTGTCCCTGTTCTTCGCCTATGCAGCTATTTATCCGAATCAGCAGTTCTATTTGATGGGGCTGATTCCAATCAAGGTGAAATGGTTGGCATGGATTGATGCGGCTTATTTTGGTTATACTATCTTACAGGCATTTTTGCCATTGAAAGAAGGTATGCCAGCTATATATGAGCTGATTTTCAAGGCCAGTGCCTTGGAAGCCTTTGTCTCTATTTTAAACTTCTTAGTATTTTTCTTAATGACAAGAAATATGAGACGTTTTTCGCCAAAGGAGATTAAGAGAAAACAGACTTATCGTAAGGAGGTGCAGCAGGGCAGACAGGAGGCTCAGTATGCAAATGGAGCAAAACACCGCTGTCATGTGTGTGGGCGCACAGAATTAGATGATGAAACTTTAGAATTTAGATATTGCTCAAAATGTAATGGCAACTATGAATACTGTCAAGACCATTTGTTTACGCATGAACATGTAAAATAAAAATGAAGGAGTATTCCATATGAAAAAAACAAAAATAATCTGTACAATGGGACCGAATACCAATGATAAAAGCTTGATGAGAAAACTAGTTGAAAACGGAATGGACATTGCGCGTTTTAACTTTTCACATGGAGACCATAAAGAACAAAAAGAACGAATGGATATGTTAAAGTCTGTCCGTGAGGAAACTGGCATCCCGGTTGCTATTTTGTTAGATACCAAAGGACCGGAAATACGGACAGGACTTTTGAAGGATGGACAAAAAGTGATGCTGGAGGCAGGCCAGACATTTACTCTTACGACAGAACAGCTTGTAGGTGATGAAACTAAGGTTTCTATTACCTATGATGGACTGGCTGAAGATGTGGAAATCGGGAAAAAGATTTTGATTGATGACGGCTTGATTGAACTGGAAGTAAAGAAGATTATCGGAACGGATATTGTTTGTCGCGTTATCAATGGTGGTGAATTGGGCCAGCGAAAAGGAGTGAACGTTCCAAATGTACCTGTCAGACTTCCGGCATTGACTGAAAAAGATAGGGAAGATATTATTTTTGGTGTAGAACAGGGCGTTGATTTTATTGCAGCATCCTTTGTACGTTCAGCAGAAGGGATTCTGGAAATCAAAGCACTTTTGAAGGAGTGCCGTGCACCTTACATTCCGATTATTGCAAAGATTGAGAATGCGGAAGGGATTAAAAATATTGATGAAATACTGCATTGTGCAGACGGTATCATGGTGGCACGTGGTGATTTAGGTGTGGAGATTCCGGCCCATGAGGTGCCATATTTACAAAAATGGATTATCCAAAAATGTAATGAAAACTACAAACCGGTTATTACTGCAACACAGATGTTGGATTCCATGATTCGAAATCCTCGTCCGACCAGAGCGGAGGTGACGGATGTTGCC
This sequence comes from Faecalimonas sp., assembly GCA_045654105.1. Lineage (GTDB taxonomy): Bacteria > Bacillota > Clostridia > Lachnospirales > Lachnospiraceae > Faecalimonas. Next base: position 19,294 of record JAZOMR010000170.1, read on the forward strand.
AATGCGGTGTATGATGGAACCGATGCAGTTATGTTGTCAGGGGAAACTGCGCAAGGAAAGTATCCGGTAGAGGCGTTACAAATGATGGCAGAGATTGTGAAAAATACAGAAAGCCATTTGGACTATGAGACATTGCTTTCAAAAGCACAGGAGAATTGCAAGAAGAATATTTCCAGTGCAATTGGATATTCTTCCGTTGCTACGGCGGCAAGTCTGAATGCAAAATGTATTATTACGCCAACTGCTTCCGGTGCGACAGCCCGTGTGGTGTCAAAATTCAGACCGGAGGCTAGGGTTGTGGGCGTTTCGCCAAATGAAGAAACTCTTCGCAGAATGCAGATATACAGAGGGGTATATCCGGTCAAATCTCTTCCGTACAGTACAACCGATGAGATATGTGAAGAGGCAATTAATTTGGCAAGCATGAAAGGGTTTGTGGAGACGGGAGATATCGTTGTTGTGACAGCGGGAATTCCTTCTGCAAACGTGAAAAATGCGCGCGAGGGCATGAGTAATATGATGCGAATTGCGATTGTGGATTAGGGGGAATCTTTTGATTCCCTTTCTTTTCTTTATGGGAAACTTTGTTCCATATAAAATCAAATTGTGTATTTACAAAAATATAGAAATGAGATATAGTTGTATTAGGAATATAAAGAAAGGATATGGTTTTATGAAGTTACAAAAAACTGTTTCTGGAAGTATACGTTTAGGAAGAAATGCCAATCATGAGAATAAAGCGACACAGACTTTAAAAAACGAGTTGGCGAAAGGTATATACAGTATGAAAAAAGGTGAAGTATATACTCTAGATGAAGCGTGGAAGGAGATTGACCTTATTTAAAACATGGATACGAAATATAACTTAGTTATCTCTAAAGAAGCGCTTAATGATATTAGCTCCTTTAAGAGATATATACTTAGAAAATTCAAATACCGCGAGTATGCAGATAATTTTTCAATAAAAATCAAACAAGCAATTCAAAAAATTAATATTTTTCCAAAGGCAAATAAGAAAACAGAATACAAGATTGAGGGATTAGATATTTATTATAAACCTATTGATACATATCTGATTTTTTTTGTTATGGACAAAGAAATAATTTCTATCATACGAGTTTTAAAAGATAGAATGTATTGGCAACGCGTGATAGAACAAATGTAAAAATAATTGACCGAACTGGAGTAGTGTGGTACAATTCAAAGAAAAACAAAAGAAGAGCAGAGTAAGAATATATGCGTTAAGTGCCGGACGGACGGGGAGTTGCCGCCTGGACGAAGAATGATAATTCGCGGTATATATTCTGCATCCCGCTGCTGCACATGACAGATATTAATACCTGCTATGCAGCTTTACGGACGACTGCAAAGGAGGTATTTTTTATGAGAAAACAACTGGCAGTAAAGAGAATGGTAATGAATGCCGCTATGATAGCTGTTTATGTGGTACTATCGTTGCCTTTTTTAACGATTCCGGTAGGCGGGATTAAAATTACATTTGAACATTTCCCGGTTGTCTTGTGTGGTGTACTTTTTGGACCTATAGAAGCGATGATTGTAGGTGGAATAGGTGAATTTATCAACCAAATTACTTCTTTCGGTTTTACGCCAACTACTTTACTGTGGATTTTGCCGATAATGGTAAGAGGTTTGATAGTTGGCTTGTGTGCAAAATGTTTTAAGAAACATATGGGGTTAAAAGCTATAGTACAAAGAAAAGTGCCTGTTGTATTTTTTGTGATTTGTATTGTAAGCGGTATTATTAGTTCCCTTTTTAACACATTGGCGCTTTATGTAGATTCGAAATTATTTGGATATTATACATTTGCCATGGTATTTGGTGCCTTGGCAGTTAGGATTTTATTAAGTGCTGTTACATCCATTGTAATAGCTGTTGCTATCAAACCCATTCTTCATGCATTTCGGCATGAAAATTTTATTTAGTAGGACGGACGTATGACAGGAAAAGAAGCAATTGATTATATTCATTCGATGATATGGAATCGACAGGCAACAGGATATGAACATGCAAAAGTGTTGCTTGAGAAAATGGGAAATCCACAAAATAAATTAAAATATGTTCATATAGGTGGTACAAATGGAAAGGGAAGTACGGCAGCTATGATGGCTTCTGTACTACAAGCAGCAGGGTACAAAACAGGCCTTTATACATCTCCCTATATTTATCGTTTTCATGAGAGAATTCAAATAGATGGGGAACAAATCAGTGATGAGGAATTGGCATCGGTAACCGAGTATGTGAAAGGCTTTGCTGACGAATCGGAGGATTGCCCTTCCGAGTTTGCACTTGTCTGTTGTATTGCATTTGAATATTTTTTTAGAAAACATTGTGATATTGTTGTGCTGGAAGTCGGAATGGGAGGAGCAAATGACTCTACCAATGTCATTGAATGTCCCGAAGTTGCAGTCATGACAAATATCGGACTTGATCACACAGAATATCTCGGTGACACGTTGGAAAAGATAGCCGAGACAAAAGCAGGAATTTTTAAAGAAAATAGCACAGCAGTTGTGTATCAGAGCACGTCGTCTGTAGAAGAAGTGCTTTGCAATTGTTGCAAGGAAAAGGGAATTCCTATAAAAATAGCGGAATTTCAAAAATTGAATTTAAAACAGCATTCTTTAGAAGGACAAAAGTTTGATTATTCCGGCAGAGAAGATATATTTATTCCACTCTTAGGTAATCACCAGTTAAGGAATGCGGCAGTAGCGATTGATGCAATTGATGTTTTAAAAGAAAAAGGGTGGCAAATTAGTGAGGAGCAGCTTAGAAAAGGACTTGCCACAGTTAGATGGCCTGGAAGATTTGAAATCATTAGTAGAGAACCACTTTTTATTATCGATGGTGGACATAATCCTCAATGTATAGATGCATTGGCGAAGAATATGGAGGATTATCTGGGAGGACGAAAAATAGTTGCAATTGTCGGCGTGCTATCGGATAAAAATTACCAGGAAATGTTTCGTCCAATTTTTCCGTATATTACAGAATTTGTATGTATTACCCCGCCTAGCCCAAGATGTTTGAGTGGGGACCAACTTGCATCTTGCTTAAGAACAACAGGTGCAACTGCAACAGCATATGCATCTTTGGAAGAAGCCATTGTATATGCGTTGGAAATTGTAGGAGAAAATGGCGCTGTTTTGTCTTTTGGTTCGCTATATTCCATTGGAGATATTCAAAAGACTTTTGATAAGGTGCATTTACATTGAATTTTGGATATGATAAAATAAGTTATCTATTTGAATATAAGGAGAAAGAATTATGAGTTACGCAGATAAGATTTTTATTGATATGTGTCGTGACATTATTGATAACGGCGTTAGCACAGAAGGCGAGAAGGTTCGTCCAAAATGGGAGGATGGTACATATGCTTATACCATGAAAAAATTCTGTGTGGTAAATCGATATGATTTATCAAAGGAATTTCCGGCGCTGACACTTCGCCGTACAGGCATTAAGAGCTGTGTGGATGAATTGCTTTGGATATGGCAAAGAAAGTCAAATAATATTCATGATTTAAAACCACATATCTGGGATAGTTGGGCGGACGAAGATGGCTCTATCGGTAAGGCTTACGGTTACCAGATGGGTGTGAAGCATCAGTATAAAGAAGGTATGATGGACCAGGTGGACCGTGTGCTATATGATTTGAAGCACAATCCATACAGTCGCCGCATCATGACAAATATTTATGTACATCAGGATTTGCATGAAATGAATCTGTATCCATGTGCATACAGCATGACTTTTAATGTAACGAAAAAAGAAGGCTCTGATAAATTAGTATTAAATGCGATTTTGAACCAGCGTTCACAAGATGTATTGGCAGCAAACAACTGGAATGTATGCCAATATGCAGTGCTTGTACATATGTTTGCGCAAGTCAGCGATATGGAAGTGGGCGAGTTTGTTCACGTCATTGCAGATGCGCACATTTATGATAAACACATTCCATTGGTAGAAGAATTGATTTCAAGAGAACCGCTTCCGGCACCGAAATTCTGGTTAAACCCTGAAGTGAAGAATTTCTACGATTTCACACCGGATGATGTGCGTCTGGATGATTATGTAACGGGACCACAGATTAAAGATATCCCGATTGCAGTTTAGGAGGACAAGACATGAATTTAATCGTTGCAGTAGATAAAAATTGGGCAATTGGAAAAGAAAATAAATTGTTAGTGAGTATTCCACAGGACATGAAATTCTTCCGTGAAACGACGATAGGAAAAGTTGTTGTAATGGGAAGAAAGACTTTAGAGAGTTTCCCGGGCGGACAACCATTAAAGCAGAGAACCAATATCGTTCTCACAACGGATAAGAGCTATAGTGTAAAAGATGCGATTGTGGTTCACACTATCGATGAGTTATTGGAGGAATTAAAAAAATACAATGACGAAGATATTTATGTAATCGGTGGAGAGAGTATTTACAGACAGATGCTTCCGCATTGTACACTTGCTCATGTGACGAAAATCAATCACGCTTATGAGGCAGATACCTACTTCCCAAACCTGGATGAAAAAGACGAATGGGTTGTGACAGGTGTTAGCGATGAGCAGACATACTTTAATTTAGAATATGAATTTGTAAGATACGAAAGAATGCAGTAATTATGATAGGGTGTAGCAAATTTATTTGTTACATCCTTGTTCTTTTGTTGACAAATGTAATGGAAAATCTTATAATTTTTATAACTATTCAGCCATGCGACACATATGTGTATTGGAAACGTCATGCTTGCATGTGAGTTGACAATACATATATGTGTCATATGGCGTTTAGCCATAAACCTCAGACAGAAGCTGTGTGAACAGCGTATGGCAGCTTGCTGACATGTCTGAGGTCTTTATGGTTGAATAGTTATGACAAGGGAAAAGAGGCGACATATGAAGAAAATTTCAGGAAATAAGTTGTTTGTAAAGGCGCTGAAGGAAGAGGGCGTAGATGTTCTCTTTGGATATCCGGGAGCATGTACAATCGACATCAGCGATGAATTATATAAGCAGGACTACACAAGAGTCATTTTACCAAGACATGAGCAGGCGCTGATTCATGCTGCAGATGCTTATGCCCGTTCCACAGGAAAAGTGGGTGTATGCTTGGTGACAAGTGGTCCGGGAGCAACGAATTTGGTTACAGGTATTGCCACAGCGAATTATGACAGTGTGCCATTGGTGTGTTTTACCGGTCAGGTGGCAAGATATTTGATTGGAAACGATGCGTTCCAAGAGGTTGATATTGTAGGTATTACAAGAAGCATTTGTAAATATGGTATCACTGTGCAAAGAAGAGAAGATTTAGGAAGAATTATTAAAGAAGCATTCCACATTGCAAGAACAGGGAGACCGGGACCGGTTGTGGTTGACCTTCCAAAAGATGTAATGGCGGAGCTTGGAGATGCAGAGTATCCGGAAACCGTGAATATTCGTGGTTACAAGCCAAATCCGGGATTGCATATTGGACAGTTAAAACGTGCTATCAAAATGCTTAAAAAAGCGGAGAAACCATTGTTCTTGGCAGGTGGCGGTGTAAATATCGCAGATGCCAATGAGAATTTCACAAAGCTTGTAGACAAGACGCAGATTCCAGTTGTCACAACCATTATGGGTAGAGGTGCAATTCCAACCGACCACCCGTTGTTTATTGGGAATCTTGGTATGCACGGTGCGTATGCGGCAAATATGGCAGTGGGAGAATGTGATTTATTATTCTCTATTGGAACCAGATTTAATGATAGAATTACCGGAAAACTTCATGAATTTGCACCAAATGCAGAGATTGTACATATCGATATTGATACCGGTTCTATTTCAAGAAATGTTAGCGTAGATGTTCCAATTGTTGCAGATGCAAAGGAAGCAACAGAGAAGATGTTGGAATATGTAGAAGAAAATAAGAGGCCGGAATGGCTTGCACAGATTGATGCATGGAAAGCGGAACATCCGCTTCAGATGAAGAATCAGAACAAGCTTACGCCACAGAAGATTATCGAAACCATTAATGAAACATTTGATGAGGCAATCGTGGTTACAGACGTTGGACAGCATCAGATGTTTACGACACAATATTTGGCATTGAATGAAAAGAAACAACTGTTAACATCAGGTGGTCTTGGAACTATGGGTTACGGTTTCCCAGGAGCAATCGGTGCACAGATTGGTAACCCAGATGTGCCGGTTATCATGATTTCCGGAGACGGCGGCATGCAGATGAACATTCAGGAATTTGCAACAGCAGTTCTTCAAGAATTGCCGCTTATCTTGTGTGTATTCAATAACACTTACCTTGGTATGGTTCGTCAGTGGCAGAAATTGTTCTATGGCAAACGTTATTCTATGACCTGTTTGCGTGCAGGAAAAGCCTGTGATGGAAAATGTGGTACAGAAGGCTGTGAATGTCCGCCATACACACCGGACTTTGTGAAATTGGCTGAAAGTTACGGAGCAAAGGGTATGCGTGTATTCAATCCGGAGGATGTAAAAGCAGCGTTCGAAGAAGCACGTAAAAATACGAAGACACCTACTCTTATTGAGTTTATCATTGACCCAGAAGATTTGGTTTATCCGATGGTAAAACCAGGTGGAACTTTAGAAGATTTAATTATGGATTGCTAGGAAGGAGGAAGATGCATGGATTCAACAATGAAAAAAAGATGGATTTCACTATTTGTAGAAAACCAGGTCGGTGTACTTCCTAAGATTTCCGGTCTGTTTTCAGGAAAATTATATAACTTAGACAGTTTGACAGTAGGTCCAACAGAAGACCCGACTGTATCAAGAATGACAATTGCAACATCCAGCGATGATGAGACGTTTGAACAGATTAAAAAACAATTAAACAAGATGATTGAAGTCATTAAAGTGGTAGACTTTACAGATTGTTCTGTTTGTATGAAGGAACTCCTTTATGTTAAGGTAAAGAAGATTAACCGACATGAAAAAGAAGAATTATTCCAGATTGCACAGTCCTTCCAGGCAAGAATTGTGGATTATGGAAAGGACAGCTTGTTGTTAGAATTTGTTCATTCCGCAACAAAGAATGATGCGATTATTAAGTTAATGAAAGAAGAATTCCAGTCTATCGAGGTAGTACGTGGCGGTAGCGTTGGAATCGAAGCTATAAATATGACACAAAGATAGTTACTGTTCACATGATTGCAAAAAAATAGCCATTTTGGATGCTTGCATACAAAAACGGGTATTTTTTGCAATACGTGGAACACGTAACATCCACCTACATAAGCAGTCTTAGCACGTAGTGCGAAACGGGAGTGCGTGAGCACGACGAGTGCGCATGACGGTGGATGTGTGAACAGTAATAGGAAAGAGAGGATATTATGAGTAACAAACAAATTGATTGGGCAAACCTAGGTTTTGGATATATTCAGACAGACAAAAGATACGTTTCAAACTTCAAAGATGGAGCTTGGGATGAAGGCGGTCTTACAGAAGATGCAAACATTGTATTAAATGAATGCGCAGGTGTCCTTCAATATGCGCAGACCATTTTCGAAGGATTAAAAGCATATCGCACAGAAGACGGACGTATTGTAACATTCCGTCCGGACCTGAACGCAAAGCGTATGGTTGACAGTGCAAAGAGATTGGAAATGCCTGCATTTCCGGAAGAAAAGTTTATCGAAGCAGTAGAGCAGGTTGTGGCTGCAAATGCAGACTTCGTGCCACCATATGGCTCAGGTGCAACGATGTACCTTCGTCCATATATGTTTGGAAGTAACCCGGTAATCGGTGTAAAACCGGCAAGCGAATATCAATTCCGTATCTTTGCAACACCGGTTGGACCATACTTTAAAGGTGGTGCAAAACCGATTACCATTCGTGTGTGTGATTTCGACCGTGCGGCTCCGCATGGAACAGGCCATATCAAGGCAGGACTTAACTATGCCATGAGCTTACATGCAATCGTAGATGCACACAATCAGGGATATGATGAAAATATGTATCTTGACTCTGCTACAAGAACAAAAGTAGAAGAAACAGGTGGAGCAAACTTCATCTTTATTACAAAAGATGGAAAGCTTGTGACTCCAAAATCAGATACGATCTTGCCATCAATTACAAGACGTTCTTTGTGCTATGTTGCAAAAGAGTATCTTGGTATGGAAGTGGAAGAAAGAGAAGTATTCTTTGAAGAGGTAAAAGACTTTGCAGAGTGTGGTCTTTGTGGTACAGCAGCAGTTATCTCTCCGGTAGGAAAGATTGTGGATCACGGCACAGAAATCTGTCTCCCAAGTGGAATGGAGGAAATGGGACCAATTACGAAGAAGTTATATGATACATTAACTGGCATCCAGATGGGCAGAATCGAAGCTCCGGAAGGATGGATTCATGAGATTAAGGTAAAATAAGAAGTAAAAATGCAAAGGCATGGTGTGTAGCTGCACTGTGCCTTTTATTGTGATTGTGCCTTTTATTGTGATTGTACATTGGACATATCTTAAATTCTGTGTTACAATTCATTAGATAAGTATTTCTAACAAGAAAGGTAAGTTTATGGACGCATACACGAGCTTCGCTTCTGTCTATGATACCTTTATGGATAACATTCCATATGAAGAATGGGCAGAGTATTTAGTTGGACTTTTAAAAGAATATGGTATTCATGATGGTCTTGTGCTAGACTTGGGGTGCGGAACTGGAAACATGACCGAACTTTTAGCTACTTCAGGCTATGATATGATTGGGATAGATAATGCAGAGGACATGCTTGAAATTGCAATGGGAAAACGTGAAGAATCCGGGCATGATATTTTATATCTCCTACAGGATATGCGTGAGTTTGAACTGTACGGAACCGTAAAAGCCATTGTGAGCATCTGTGATTCTATCAATTACATTACAGAGGAAGATGACCTGTTAGAAGTATTTCGACTAGTCAATAATTATCTGGACCCGAACGGAATATTTATTTTTGATTTTAATACGGTCTACAAATATAGCGAAGTGTTAGGCAATCAGACAATTGCAGAAGATAGGGATGATTGTAGCTTTATCTGGGATAATTATTACTATGAAGATGAGCAGATAAATGAATATGAATTAAGTTTATTTATTAGAGAGTCGGATTCTGATTTGTATCGAAAATATCAGGAAACACATTTCCAAAAGGCTTATGATTTGGAAACAATAAAAGGACTGATTGAAAGGTCCGGTTTGGAATATATAACCGCATACGATGCGTTTACAAAAAATGCTCCACATGAAAAAAGTGAGCGTATTTACGTAGTTGCACGAGAATGTGGCAAAACTGTATAATATAGATAGACGGGAGAAATAAAATGAGTGATTATATTGTAAGAGCAACCGCTGCAAATAGCCAAGTACGTGCCTTTGCAGCAACGACAAGAGATGTAGTAGAGACAGCACGTGCAGCACACGGGACAAGCCCGGTTGCAACAGCTGCATTAGGAAGACTCCTGACAGCAGGAACGATGATGGGAAGCATGATGAAAAATGAGAAAGACATGCTGACAATCAAGATTCAATGCGATGGTCCGATTAAGGGTCTTACGGTGACAGCAGATGTGCACGGGAATGTAAAAGGATTTGTAGAAGAGCCAATGGTGATTCTGCCGGCAAGTGAGAAAGGAAAACTGGATGTTGCTAAGGCGTTGGGATTAGGTGTCTTAAGTGTTATCAAAGATATGGGACTGAAAGAGCCTTATGTTGGAGACACTATCTTAACAACCAGTGAGATTGCAGAGGACTTGACTTATTATTTTGCAACATCGGAGCAGGTGCCATCTTCCGTTGGGCTTGGTGTGTTGATGGAGAAGGACAATACCGTAAAACAGGCGGGAGGATTTATCATCCAGGTGATGCCGTTTGTTGAAGATGCAGTATTGGATAAACTAGAGGCAAATATTGCGAAATTAGAACCAGTTACAAGCATGTTAGATAAAGGCATGACACCAGAACAGATTTTGGAGACGGTTCTGGAAGGTATGGATGTGGAATTTACAGATGCCATGCCAACTCAGTTTCAATGCAGTTGTTCCAAAGAGCGTGTAGAAAAAGCATTAATCAGTATTGGCAGAAAAGATATTCAGGAAATGATTGATGATGGCAAGGAGATTGAAATGCACTGTCATTTCTGCAATACCAGTTATCAATTTACAGTAGAGGAATTAAAGGAAATCTTAAAGAAAAGCAGATAGGGGGCTTTGAAGATGAAACAGGGTTTTGTAAAGGTTGCGGCAGCGACACCAAATGTGAGAGTGGCTGATGTAGATTACAATAAGCAGGAAATATGCAAGGCAATTGATGAAGCTGTCTCTAACGGTGCAAAGATTGTCGTTTTACCGGAATTATGTGTGACAGGCTATACCTGTGGGGATTTATTTACACAGGATGTGCTCCTCAAAAAAGCAGAAGAAGCGTTGCAGAAAATCATTGCACATACAGAGGGGCATGATGCTCTCATGATTGTGGGACTTCCGTATGCTGTACATGGGAAATTATACAACGTGGCGGCAGTTATCAGTCACGGTGAATTACTTGGCTTAGTGCCGAAGACATTTCTTCCAAATAGTGGTGAAGCGTATGAGAAGAGACAATTTTGTCCGGCACCTAAGAAGGCAGAGTGGCTGTTGATAAATAGAGAAGAGATACCATTTGGACCAAAATTATTGTTCTCTTGCGTGGATATACCAAATCTGGTTGTGGCAGCAGAAATCTGCGAGGACGTGTGGGCTCCAAATCCACCTAGCGTGGAAGCTGCTTTAGCAGGAGCAACTGTCATTGTAAACTGTTCTGCCAGCGCAGAAGCAGTAGGGAAAGACTCCTATCGCGGAGACTTGATTCGCGGCCAGTCTGCAAGAATAATTGCAGGGTATGTGTATGCAAATGCAGGTGAGGGAGAGTCTACCACTGATGTGGTTTACGGAGGCCATAATATCATCGCAGAGAATGGTGTTATCTTAAGCGAATCACCACAGTTTGTAAATGAGATTATTTACAGTGAAATCGATGTGGATAGAATCATCAGTGAAAGACGGAAAAATACGTCGTTCCAACCATTAGAAGATAGCAATGAAGCGATACGAATTCCATTCTCGTTGGATATAGAGGAAACAACTTTGACAAGAAAAATAGAGGCGATGCCATTTGTACCATCGAATTTACAGGACCGCGAGAACCGTTGCGAAGAAATTTTAACCATTCAGGCAATGGGATTGAAAAAACGTATGCAGCATGCGCACTGCACGAGTGCGGTTGTAGGCATTTCCGGCGGTTTGGATTCCACATTGGCACTTCTGGTTACTGCAAAAGCATTTGATATGCTTGGGCTTGAAAGAAGCAAGATTGAGTCTGTGACAATGCCATGCTTTGGAACGACGGATAGAACCTATCAAAACGCTTGCACACTGACAAGGAAACTAGGTGCAACTTTGAAAGAAGTTGTAATTAAAGATGCGGTTCGTACCCATTTTCGTGATATCGGACACGATGAAAATGTGCATGATGTGACCTTTGAAAATGCACAGGCAAGAGAGCGTACACAAGTGCTGATGGACATTGCAAACATGACGGGGGGTATGGTAATCGGTACCGGTGACATGTCAGAGCTTGCACTTGGATGGGCGACCTACAACGGTGACCACATGTCTATGTATGGAGTAAATGGCTCTGTTCCAAAAACCTTGGTGCGCCACTTAGTGAAATATTATGCAGATACCTGTCAGGATAAAGAACTTTCTGCGGTTCTTCTTGACATTCTTGATACTCCGGTAAGTCCGGAATTATTACCGCCAAAGGACGGTGAGATTGCACAGAAGACAGAAGATTTGGTAGGACCATATGAATTGCATGATTTCTATTTGTACTACATTCTTCGTTTTGGCTACACGCCAAGTAAAATTTATCGTTTGGCAAAATATGCATTTGCCGGGACCTATGATGATGCTACGATTTTGAAATGGCTTAAGACATTCTATCGCAGATTCTTTACGCAACAATTCAAACGTTCCTGCCTGCCGGATGGACCAAAGGTTGGCAGCGTGGATGTATCACCACGCGGTGGACTTCGCATGCCAAGCGATGCATGTGCAACATTGTGGCTTGAAGAGTTGGAAAAACTTGAAGCGTCCATTTTATAGGGTACATTTTAAAGTTGGACTTTCTATAAATTGATATTAGATATGGATTTATACCCACGATTTGATGAAATTGTGGGTATTTTAATGCTCTGAGCAGCGTATATAGAAAATCTTCTTAAAAATATCTTGTTTTTTGGTGAATTTTGCAGGTTTCTGGGTATGGAGGGCTAAGAAAATGTTCCCTATACCCAGTATAAGATGAAAATCCAGCATATTAACACAAAGTAAAAAAGCAAAGCAAAAAAAATTCAGAAAAACATATTGACAATTCTTATAATCAGGACTATAGTATGGTTACTCGTCGGAGAGCAAATCTTATTTCAAGTGGGAGAATCATCCCAACTATCCAAAACGAGCACAATTTCTCGAGAAAAAATTCATGTGTAAAGGAGGCATGATAGGATGATTGTATACTTTTTTGTTATGCAAATTTTTATGCACTAACGAAAAGGAGGAAGAAAATTGAATATTGGAAAACGAAAATCGACGTTGCTGTTATTGTTTATGATTTGTGCGTTTGTCGCTTTAAAATCCATTTCTGCTGATGCGTCAGCAGGGTCTGTTACCGGATATCAGAAAATAACATGGGGCATAAGCACCGGTCGATATTATGTGAATGGAACACATGCATTTTGTGCACAGTATAACAAGTCTTGGCCAACAGTAGGAACCAGCGTAACTCGAATTGAACCATGTACGAACCAAATACTTAGGAAGGCGCTTTACTATGGCTATAATGGTCCGCAAAACACACTTGGTACGGATGAGAGAGCACATGTTTTGACTGCCATTGCTGTATCGGACGCCAATATTGGCGAGAGAGAAACAGGGGCAAGTGCAAAATATGATGAATTCTACTGGGATATTGTAAATAATCCCAACAAGTACCCGACTCCACCGGAGAATTTTAAAGCCTATATGGCAATTACCGCTTCAGATGAACTACAGAATCTGGCATTTTATGAGGTCGAAAAAAACGGATTCGTAACGAGTGTGAAAACATCATCGAGACCGGATTTAAGTAATGGAAATAGCTGTTATTCACTGGAAGGAGCGCAATATGGTATCTACAAGAGTGATACATTAACAGAAAGTTCAAAAGTAGGAACTTTAACAATGGGAGCAGATGGAAAATCAAATAAGGTTGAGTTGGCTGCCGGTATTTATTACGCGCAAGAGATAAGAGCCCCAAAGGGCTATGCGAAAAGTGATAAAATTACTCAGTTTACCGTTGCAGCAGAAAAAACCACTACATTGGAGTTTTCTGATGTGCCACAAGTCAATCCAATCGACATTCTGTTAAAAAAGGTAGATGCAGATACCAAAGAGAACAAGCCTCAGGGTAACGGAACGCTAAAAGGGGCGCAGTTTACTGTCCAATACTATAATGGCCTGTGGGAAGAATCCATTCATCCGGAAAGCTTAGGAAAGACACCGGTAAAAACATGGGTGTTTGAAACGGATGAGCAGGGAATTGTTCGATATACCGAAGAATATTTGGTTTCAGGAGATGCATTGTATGAAGCCATTCCTCTTGGAACGCTGGTTATTCGGGAAACGAAGGCATCAGAAGGTTATTTGCTGAACGAGGAGACTTTCATCCGTCAGATAACAGGAGCAGGAAGCGGAGAAACTGTATCAACTTATAGCTTTCCAACTGCCCTGGAAAAAGTAATTACATATGAGTTGGTCATTCATAAACAGGATACCAATGATAAGCCACTGCAAGGGGCAGAATTCACGCTTTATTCGGATGAACAGTGTCAGCAGGAGCTTGCAAAAGGAGTAACGGATGAAAATGGAATCCTTCGGTTTCAAACACTATATGCCAAGGTTCCATACTATGTAAAAGAAACAAAACCGCCTGTTGGATATCGCAGTCCAATAGACGAAAACGGAGAACAGCAACGATACGAGATTTATGAAGAGGGTATGCCGCAAGATGGAGAAGTACATTTAGACGTGATAAACGAGATTGATTTTGTACTTCCTAACACCGGCGCGCCCGCACCTCTTTATACGAATTTAGCGGGTATTGCACTATGTGCGATTAGTATGAGATTCATAAAAAAACAAAAACGAAAAGGAGAATAATAACATGAAAAAAGTAAAAGTATTATTAGCAGCTTTATTATCAGTAACCGTAATCTTTGGAGCAGCAGTTCCTACCTACGCAGCATCTTCTGATGTAAAAATCGAGGTAAAAGAAACCACAATGGACAATGTGTCCGTAACTGTACCGACCACCATTCCAATTGTGTTTAATGCAGACGGCAGCGATACCTTACCTACCAATTGGACAATTGAAAATGTGAGTGCTATTGCAGGGGTTCATTTGGCAAAAATCGATATGAACGCAGAAGATTCCGGATGGAAGCTATTGGCTGCTTCTCAGGATGTAAAAACGCTTTCAAAGGATACCAAATCCATTAAATTTTCTGTTGGAAAAGCCGGCTCATTGAAATTGGTTGCCCCGACAAGCGGAACAGAAAATGCAGTTGGTTCCGTAACCTTTGGAAATACAGAGATTTCAATCCCGTCAGGAGAAACACAAGTTTTATCCTTTGGTGTTGAACGAGGAGCGTTTACAAAATCAGAAGCGTCAGCAAAGGCCTTTGACATGGTGTTAACATTTAATTTCAACTAAAAGGTATAAAAGAGTATGAACAAGGCGAAGAAGAAAAATAAAAATATTTTAATTGGTGTAATGGGTATTCTTATTCTTTTGTTCGTAGTGCTGATGGGAAATTCATGTGAACCGGAGCTTGCAATTTCAGAATATGAGACAAATGTGAATCAAATTACAGAAATAGACACATCCAAGAGACAAGAGGAATTAAACGCGATTGTCGAAGAAGGGAAAATGAATGTCAACTATTCGTCGAGAGTGGTTTTTAATGGTAAAGTCAGTCAAAATTTCAACATCAAGAATATTAAAAATAATCATTATCCGATTGCATTTGAATTGTTTGATGAAAATGGCGACTGTATTTATGCATCGAAGAAGATAGAGCCCGGCTATGAAATGAATTGGATTGAATTAGACAAGAATCTGGCAAAAGGGACACATGAATGTAGACTAAAAGTAGGGTATGCGGAAGAAGGGAATGTATCTTCCGCATTCCCAATCACAATTGAGGTGAAATGATGAAAAGAATAAAGAAAAACTTAGGAAAAGTATTGGTTCTACTTTGTGCCTGTCTGACGATAGGTACAGTGGTAAATGCAGCTGGGAATACATCAACGGACGTGGATATTACCATAGAAGCGAACGAAAAAAAACAGGTTGAAAGAGACCTGATTAAACCAGAAGATACAAGTGGTGAGACAGTTCAAACCGGAGATTCTAAAGGCTGGCTTAAATACATAGTGGCGTTCGGGTGTGGATTGATAGTAATCATCGGAGGTATCCGCAAAAAACGAAAAGGAATGCTTGCAGTTTTTGCATTGCTTTTCACTATCTTATTTACAAATAATTCAGTGTTGGCGGCAGAAGCACCGGAAAATGTTAATGTAACAATTCCAACTAACATTTCTATTTCGTTTGACGAATCAGGAGAAAACAGCATCAGCAGATTTGACATAAATAATCAATCACAAGTTCCAATTACCATCGACAAAATTCATGTTACAGAATGTAATGATTGGAAGATGTCCTCTAAGGGACAGGAAATACCGGTCAATACAAAGCGGCTTGTCTTTGAAATTGAGGAGCAGGTTCTTATGGCAGGGGAAAACTCTGTGAACATACCGATTACAGAACAGACGGAAAAAGCAATGTCTATTCAAGTGGAGCGAGGGGCATGGACTACTTCCAGCGAAAAAGAGACAGCCTTAAAATTGGAGTTTGAATACACCATTGGGAAGAAAGAATTCAAGCTAAAGTTTGATGCAAATGGAAGTGGAGAAACTGTTGCTGCAAAGAAGGCTTGTAACGGCGATGCGGTAGAGCTGCCGACACCAAAACGAGATGGTTATGCATTCGGAGGCTGGGAAGACGAAGAAGGAAAATTATATACAAACCAATTCATTATGCCGATTGGAGATGTGACCTTAAAAGCCGTATGGAAAGAAACAGTTGCATACGCCATCTATTCAGCTACTGACACCTCACTCAGATTTATCCGTACAGCAGATACAATTCGTGTGGGAGATACGTACAACGGAAGAGTGGTGACAAATCTTTATACAGGATTTGAAGAAGCTGTGTATTCATCGGAGAAACAGGTCCCTTGGTACGATGGAAATTACTATAATAACCGTATTGTAACCAAGATTATTTTTGAGGATGTAATTAAACCGAAAAGCACGGCACACTGGTTTCAATATGCTTATGATTGCACGGAGCTGGATGTGAGAAAATT
>JAZOMR010000171.1:0-4382 GCA_045654105.1 Faecalimonas sp.
CCCTTCCAAATGAATATCCCATATAAAGAAGGTAAAGCTGTAAATCGATATCATACAAAGAATAATGCCTGTAAAAAACAACTTTCTTTTTCTGTATTTATGGAAAAAGAAGGGCAATCCATACCGCCCTTCTATCGTCACTCTTGTCTGCGTCTTTTTTAATATTGGCTTTAATTTACGAAATCCGGTAATGCGAATATACATATCATACGCATTATGTCTCGCCTCTAATCCCCATACATCGATTTTCTTATTCTTACACAGATTCAAAAACCGTTCCGGCGAATACCCTGTTACACGAATCTTTAAGTAGCCTTGAATATAGCGAAATAATGAAGTAAACAATTGCTAGCCTCCCTCATGAAATTCAATCACAGTAATATGTCCCACAATCTTCATTTCGTCATTGGTATAAAATTCAATCTGTAGGTTTCTTCCTATCACATGTATTTTTCCGAGCTTTGTCTGGATTCGAATTAATTTATCTGTATATTCTAATATTCCACGATAATTTTCGATACATGCTTCCGACTGTCCTGCAATTGAAAGTATCGGAACTCCAAGTAAGACGTCCTTTGGCATACCAGCGGCATCTGTGATGCGCGCTTTCAAGTTCTTTTTGTCCATAAAAAAGCCACACATATACGTTTGTATTAAATATATGTGTGACTAGTTTGTAATATTATAATATTACATCTTTTATTATTTCTTCCTTTTTCACTTCTACCATTGAAATTGTATACGCCTTACGTAGCCTTTTCTTTACCTGTGCAAGTTTTCCTTTATCATTCGCATGAATGGTTGCAAGTACATCACCTTTTTGTACCTTGTCTCCACGCTTCTTATTCAAAATCAAACCAACGGTTAAATCAATTGCGCTTTCCTTTGTTTCTCTACCTCCACCAAGCAATAAGGAAATACACCCGATTTCTTCTGTCTGTATCTTTGCAACAAAGCCATCTTCTTCGCATAATACATCTTCTACATACCTAGCAACTGGTAGCTTCTCTGGATGTAGCACTTCCTCATCGCTTCCACCTTGTGCAACAACAAACTTTTTAAAGGTTTCAAAAGCAGAACCATTTTGCAACGATAACGCTAATCTTTCTCTTGCTTCTTCTAATGTCTCCGCCTTTTCAGCCGCAACTACCATATAGGAACCAAGTGTCAGTACCAATTCTTCCAAATCCTCTGGTCCATTGCCACGTAGTGTATCAATTGCTTCTTTCACTTCCAGTATGTTTCCAACAGCATTTCCAAGCGGCTGATCCATATCTGAGATAATGGCAGCCATCTTCTTTCCGGCCAGTTTTCCAATGCTTACCATAGCTTCTGCTAATGCTTTAGAATCCTCTAGTGTTTTCATAAATGCGCCGTCACCTGTTTTTACATCTAATACGATTGCGTCCGCACCAGAGGCTAGTTTTTTGCTCATAATACTACTAGCAATCAATGACATTTGGTCAACGGTTCCCGTTACATCTCTAAGAGCATATAACTTTTTATCCGCCGGCGCAAGATCTGCTGTCTGCCCTGCAATGGCCATATGAATTTCATTTACATTTTTAATAAAGGTTTCTTTCGAAATGCCTGTTGTAAATCCAGTGAAGCTTTCCAATTTGTCAATGGTTCCGCCTGTATGACCAAGTCCTCTGCCTGACATTTTCGCAACAGCAACACCAAGAGAAGCAACCATTGGCCCTAACACCAACGAGGTTTTATCTCCCACGCCACCGGTACTGTGTTTATCTACTTTGATACCTTCAATTGCAGATAAATCCAGCATATCGCCACTTTCAGCCATTGCAAGTGTGAGATTCTTAGTTTCTTCCGGCGTCATTCCTTGAAAACAGATTGCCATCATCATAGCAGACATCTGATAATCAGGAATATCTCCCTTTGTGTATCCGCTAATCATATAGCAAATTTCTTCATTTGTTAATTCATCGCCACGTTTTTTCTTGAGAATCAAATCATACATTGTCATAGATTATTCACCTTCTTCGATGTTTTTTATTTCTTCAAATTCACGTCTTCCCAGTCGTACATCATCTATAAAATCAGCCAAATGTTCTGGAAGACCGTCAAACAGATAGGCACTTGTTTTCTTGGTTTGTTCCATATGTTCTTCATGCATTTCTCGGTTTATCATAATGATTTCTTCCCGTAATTCTTTTGCGGAAATACGATGCGCACCTGCGCCCATAATAATCATTTGTTCCATCATGTCAGAGGTTGCAACACGAACATGATATTTCTTACTTATGTCGTGGACCGTTTTTTCAATGTATTGGTCAGCTGTTTCAGCTTCTTTGGTGTAGACTACATAAATGTTGTGGTACTTTAACACCTCACCCGGATTCCCTTCCACTTTATATCCGTCAAACACTAAAATAACAATATTCTTTCGGTATCCTTGAAAATTACATAGGATATCCATAAGTTTTCCTCTTGCACCTGCAATATTTGCTTCGGCAAGCTCCTTTAAATCATCCCATGCAAAAATGATATTGTAGCCATCTACCAATAATATTTCCGGTAATTTCTCTTGCTTTTTCACTTTCTTTGGCTCGGAGCATGCCATTACTGTTCTAGTGCTGTCGTAACGTTCTCTTTTGCTTGTGCCGTAGGTACGCTCAAAGATTGCCTGCAATTCCTCATCATCAATTGTTGGCGGTGCAATATATGCACTTTCAGCAGCCGTTCTTTGACGATTTTGCTTTGAAAGACTTTCCGTGTGCATATAGCTCTCTACTTCATTCCAAGGAACAGTAAATCCGGCGCCGTGACTACAAAAGACAGAACCCGTTGGATTTTCCAAATCGCTTTCTGCATCATAACCGATTGCTGAAACAACATCCTCTGTATTATGACATGGTTCATAGCCTTTTAATGTACAGAATAATCTGCCCAGACCTCTTGTATAAGCAATGACTTCCATCTGATAATCCCGCATATGAACAACAGGAGCTGTTCCTTTTAATACTGACATCTCACCATCTATTTCCGGTGGTGAAAATGTACCATTCATCTTTTGAACGTCTGACATGGCACGTCCTATCATTTCAGAAGGAACTTCCAACTGATATTCGTAAACCGGCTCTAACAAAATGCTTTTTGCTCGCTTTAATCCTTGACGAACTGAGCGGTAGGTTGCCTGTCTGAAATCTCCACCTTCCGTATGTTTTAAATGAGCACGCCCATTAGCAAGGCTTATCTTCATGTCTGTAATCTCTGAGCCAGTCAATACACCTTTATGTTGTTTCTCTTGCAGGTGGGTTAGAATCAGTCTTTGCCAGTTCTTATCTAACACATCTTCACTAATATCCGCTTCAAATGTCAGTCCGCTACCAGGTTTCCCTGGTTCTAATAATAATCGTACCTCTGCATAATGTCGTAGAGGCTCATAGTGTCCTGCTCCCTCTACAGCATCTTCAATCGTCTCCTTGTAAACAATGTTACCGACACCAAATTCAACTTGTACATCAAATCGCTCTGCAATTAAGTTTTTTAGAATCTCAATCTGCACTTCTCCCATAACCTGTGCGTGAATCTCGTTTAATTGCTCCTTCCAAACGATGTGAAGTTCCGGCTCCTCTTCCTCGAGTTGTTTTAATTTCACATACATACCGTGAATGTCGCATCCATCCGGCAATTGAATTTGATAGGTTAATACCGGTTCTAAAACAGGTGAAAATGAATCCAATTCCTTTCCTAATCCTTCCCCGACATTGGTACTATTTAATCCTGTTACTGCACATATATTGCCGACAGTTACTTCATTTACAGTTGTATAAGAAACCCCTGAATATATACGAATTTGGTCTACTTTCTCATCAGGCTTCAGCAATTCTTTGACTTTCAGTGAACCACCTGTGATTTTTAAGTGAGTCAGACGTGTTCCTTGCTTGTCTCTCGATATTTTATAAACCTTGGCACCAAATTCTTCTGTATATTGTGGAATAGATGTATATTGCTCAAAACCGTTTAGAAATTCTTCCACACCTTGCATTTTTAGAGCGGAACCCCAAAAACATGGGAAAACCTTTCGTTTTAAAATAAGTTCTTTTATCGTGTTGTTCTCAATAGTATGACCTTCCAAATAAACTTCTAAAAGTGACTCATCACACATTGCAAGGCTTTCCTGAAAATCTTCTGAATCCCTATGCAATGAAAAATCGATGCATCTTTCATCCAGACGTTTTCGTAATTCTGCTAGTAGAATTTCTTTATCTGTTCCAGGCTGGTCCATTTTATTTACAAATAAAAAAGTAGGTATATTATAACGGCCTAGTAATTTCCACAATGTTTGTACATATCCTTGCACACCATCAGAACCGCTAATAACCAAAATAGCATAATCGAGTACTTGAAGCGTTCTT
>JAZOMR010000172.1:0-8705 GCA_045654105.1 Faecalimonas sp.
AAACTGCTCAATCTCTCGATGTGTAGCTGCAATGTGAAGCTTATCTCCTTCTTCAATCACAAACTCACCATCCGGGATAAATACTTCGCTTCCCCTTTGGATAGCACAAATCAATATCTTAATCTGGAATTTGGAATAAATGTCTGCCAGCTTATATCCAATCACCGGATTGCCTTCACGCACTGGGAATTCCACCAGCTCCAATCGTCCCTTTACAAAGGTCTCCACCTTGCTTGCGTCAGGGAAAATTAAGTTTCTTGCGATTTCATTTGCAACTGCAAACTCCGGATTAATCACCATACTCAGATGTAAATCTTCCTTCAGCATGTCAATCTGATGGTAATACAACGGATTGCGAACTCTGGCGATTGTGTGCTTCGCCCCAAGTCTCTTCGCAACCAGACAGCTCAGCATGTTCAGTTCATCTGTTGAGGCACATGCAATTACAAGGTTTGCCTCCGGCACACCTGCTTCCGCCTGCACTTCCACACTGACACCGTCTCCTGCGAAACAGTTGACATCCAGATTGTTGATAGCTTCTTTTAACTTTTCTTCATTATTGTCAATCAAAACGACATCGTAGTTATCTACTGACAAATGCTCTGCCAGCTTATATCCCACTTTTCCGTCACCGATAATTACAATCTTCATTGCTATTTCCTCATACACTTATTTTTTGTTAATGTAAGGCAAATTATAACACTTTCGTTTCAAATATACAAGTAGGGCATATCAAGTTGATATGCCCTAATCTCTTTCTTAAGGAACCTTTTTATTCCTCATTTGCACGTTTTGCAATTTCCTTTTCCTGTACGTCAGATGGTGCTTGCTCATAGCGAACAAATTCATACGCATAGGTTCCTCTACCACCTGTCATAGAACGAAGCACTGTACAGTAGCCAAATACACCTGTCATTGGAATATCTGCTTCAATAATCTGGTTGCCACCTGCGATTGGTGTCATACCAAGCACACGACCACGACGTTTGTTCAAATCACCCATTACATCACCGGTGAATTCATCTGGAACAGTAACCTTAATATTTGCAATTGGTTCAAGAAGTACTGGACTTGCTTCCATAAATCCTTTCTTGAATGCCTGAATCGTAGCAGTCTTAAATGCCATTTCAGAAGAGTCTACTGGATGGTAAGAACCATCGTATAATACGGCTTTCACACCTACTACAGGATATCCAGCCAAAGGACCCTTCACAACAGATTCCTGTAAACCTTTTTCTACTGCCGGGAAGTAATTCTTCGGAACCGCTCCACCAACTACGATTTGTTCAAATACGAATGGTGTTTCCAAATCGCCAGAAGGTTCAAATGTCATCTTAACGTGTCCATATTGTCCATGTCCACCAGATTGCTTCTTATATTTTGTATCCACGTCGGATTTCTTACGCAATGTTTCGCGGAAAGCAACCTTTGGAGTTTCCAAAGCAACATCTACTTTGTAGCGGCTAGCCAATTTGCTCACTACGATTTCCAAATGTTGGTCGCCCATACCGTAAATCAATGTCTGACGATTTTCACTGTCATTTACAACCTTCAATGTCACGTCTTCAGCCATCATTTTCGCAAGAGCCTGAGAAACCTTATCTTCATCACCTTTTGCCTTCACAACATATTTCATATATGTATATGGTACAGAGTACTCTGTCTTACCAAACAATACTTGTGTATTCTTTGTGGAAAGTGTATCACCTGTCTTTACATCTGATAACTTAGCAACAGCACCGATATCACCTGCGTGAAGTTCAGACACTTCCACCGGTTTGTTACCAATCATGGTGTATAATTTACCAAGCTTTTCATCTGTATCCGAATCTGTATTGTAAAGAACGTCATCACCTTTTAATACACCTGAGCAAACCTTGATAAATGAGTATTTACCGATGAATGGGTCAACCATTGTCTTAAATACATATGCACTCTTTGATTTAGAGAAATCATAGTTTGCTTCAAAGATTTCGTTGGTCTTGCGGTTAATACCTGCGCAAGCTTTCTTGTCCGGACTTGGGAAGAAACGAACGATATCTGATAACAAGTTCGCAACACCCTGTGCTTCTGTGTTAGAACCCATAGCAACCGGTACGATGCTTCCATCTGTTACAGACATACGCATTGCTGCACGAATTTCTTCTACGGAGAATTCTTCTCCTGCAAAATATCTGTCCATGAAATCTTCACTAGTCTCAGCAACCGCTTCCATCAATGCATCACGGCAGATTTGTAAGTTTGGTAAACAGTAATCCGGAATGTCACATTCTTCTCTCTGACCAACACCTGTGTATCTTCTACCTGCATTTTTAATAACGTTAACATATCCAACTAATTTTTCATTTTCACGAATTGGTTGGAAATGTGGTGCGATTTTCTTGCCATATTTCGCTGTCAAATCTTCCACTACCTGACGGAAGGATGCATCATCCACGTCCATCTCTGTTACATATACCATTCTAGGTAATTTGTACTTATCACAGAGTTCCCAAGCTTTTTCCGTTCCAACTTCCACACCTGCTTTACCGGAAACTACGATAACAGCCGCATCCGCTGCGCTAACTGCCTCTTCCACTTCACCGACAAAGTCGAAGTAACCCGGTGTGTCAAGCACGTTGATTTTCGCTTTTTCCCACTCGATAGGTACTAAACTTGTACTAATTGAAAATTCACGTTTCTGTTCCTCTTTATCGAAATCACTTACTGTGTTATGATCTGCAATTTTTCCCATTCTGTTTGTTGCGCCAGATACATATAACATAGCTTCAACCAAACTAGTCTTTCCACTTCCTCCGTGACCTAATAGTACTACGTTTCTAATTTCGTCCGTTCTATAAACTTTCATATTTCTACTTTTGCCTCCTTGATTTGTAGTATCACATGTTGATATTGTACTAAAATATTTTGATTATTTCAACCTTTTTATCAATTTTATACAATTTTTTATTTGGAATTTTCAGAATTTTCAAACTTTTTATTTACTTTTGCGCTTTAAAGTAACATAGTGTTGACTTTTCTTCTTCATGGTTGTAAAATTCAATTTAACCAAATGCCACAATATAGGTGGATACATAGGCGGTACAGCAACATTGTCGGCTGCCTCCGGAAAGGATATAAATCATGAAAAACAAGAAAAAAATCGGTTTCGTAGGACTTGGATTAATCGGTGGCTCCATCGCAAAGGCCATCCGCCAATACTACCCTGACTACGAAATCGTTGCATTTGATAAAAGTAAAGAAACCCTGGCACTTGCCACACAGGAATCTGCAATCGACGTTGCTTGCACCACCATTGATGATAACTTTGATAACTGCAGCTACATTTTCCTATGTGCGCCGGTGTCGTATAATACTGCTTATTTGAAACAGTTAAAATCACATTTGAATGAAAATTGTATTTTGACAGATGTGGGGAGTGTGAAAACCTCCATTCATAAAGAAGTAATTGCACTCGGCTTGGAGGAACATTTTATCGGCGGACACCCAATGGCCGGCTCTGAAAAATCCGGCTTTGTCAACTCCAAAGCCATGCTGATTGAAAATGCTTACTATATTATCACCCCAACAGCGATAGTCGCAAAAGAAAAGGTAGATGCTTACGCTGCATTTGTAGAATCCTTAAAGGCTCTTCCTGTAGTTCTGGACTACAAAGAACACGATTACATCACAGGTGCCATCAGCCACCTGCCACATATTATCGCTTCTGCCCTTGTAAACTTCGTCAAGGACAAGGACGGCAAGGAAGAATTAATGAAACAGTTAGCAGCCGGCGGTTTTAAAGATATTACGCGAATCGCCTCTTCTTCACCTACCATGTGGCAACACATTTGCCTGAAAAACAAAGACAATATCGTGAACATCTTAGACGAATACATTGCTGTATTGGAAGATGCGAAACGCTCTGTTGCAGACGGTGCTGAAAGCGATATCTACAACTTCTTTGAAACTTCAAAGAATTACCGCAACTCAATCCCCGGCGGTTCATCCGGACCAATCAAGCGCATGTTCGCGGTGTACTGTGATATCATCGATGAAGCCGGTGGAATCGCAACCATTGCCACTATCCTGGCAGCTAACAATATAAACTTAAAAAACATTGGAATTATCCACAATCGTGAATTTGAAGAAGGAGTCCTTCGCATTGAATTCTATGACGAGGCATCCTCGAAAAAGGCAGCCGAGCTGCTGCAGAAATATCGATATGTGGTGTATGAAAGATAGGAAAGTTTTCCACAGTGTGTGGATAACTTTTCTTTTTTGTGGAAATGTCTCCCATATATTGAAAAACAATTTGCTCTCTGCTATTCTATACACACATCAAAATTCGGACATGTTTATTCAAACAATTATGTCCTCTGCGTTTCTTAACGCATCTGAATATCTCGGCGTATCAGCCAAGGATTTTCAAATTTTGATAATTTATAACTTTGTTAACTGAATAGGGATTGCACTCTTGAAACATTATATTATTTCCCTTATAATATAGTTAGATATACTGTATGAAAGAGGGTGTTGAAAGTGGGTGAAAGCATGACATTAGAAGAACAAAAGCAAATTCTTATTGATGCATATATAAATTTAATGAGAATCAAAAAAGTTCAAAAAGAGGTCAATGAGGAATTAGAATATCAAATCAAAACAACGAAAGTTAAACTTTCAACCTTTGGTATTGACATTTCAGAACTTGAATATTAGTAACTAAATTACATGGAGATTTTACGGGTGTAATTCCTATTGAGTTAACAAAAAATGATATTTTAAAAGCAGAGGTGTTAGAACTGATGTTAACTACATTTAATAAAGAATTATATGAACAAGGTTTAAAAGAAGAAGGTGCCCGCGAGGCAGATCAAAGAGTCGCTGATTTGGAGCAACAGAATAAAGTTTTGCAAAATTCCGTAGTTAAAAAAAATGCTGAACTCGCTGAAAAAGATGCTGAACTCGCTGAAAAGGATGCCGAACTTGATGAAAAGGATGCCGAACTTGCTGAAAAGAACGCCAAACTCGCTGAAAAGAACGCCAAACTCGCTGAAAAGGATGCCAAACTTGCTGAAAAGGATGCCAAACTTGCTGAAAAGGATGCCGTAATCACAAACCTGAAGGCTCGGTTAGGTATAAACGAATAGGAAAGCCCAAAAGGATGCTGCCTCCATATGCAAACAAAGACCTTGCCGGTTCTACGAGCAAGGTCTTATTTACAGAATTCGCAACTTTCTTTCGCCGAATCACTTTATCAATTTCCTACCCAGAGTGCACCTGTATTCGAACTAGCACTATCGCTACCTGCATAATGATTACATCTTACTCGATAATAATAGCCACTCGCCACCGTTACACTTTTACTAATCATTGCACAAACAGCATTTTGATTGGTCTGTGTCCAAGATGTGACTCTTTCCCAACTGCCAGATGAATTTTTTCGTTCTAATATTGATGTAATTCTAACAGTACATTTTACCGCCGCATTAGTAGCACCACCAGCTCCCACTTTTGTCGACGATATTTTATTGATAATGGAATATCCATCTGAGAGATATACTCCCCATGTCTGATTCTGTGCATATCCAATCAATGCATCCTCTGTCATAATATATTCCATAGCAACATCTTCACCTTCTGTTTCTGCGTTTGCCTTAACATCCCAAGACATAATTCCTGAAAAACAAATTATTGACGCTAACACAATAGTTAACATTCTCTTTTTCATAGTGACAATTCCTCCCGTCTTATTTCATTTACATAAAGCACAGATCTTTTACAATCTTCTCGACTTCTTGTTGTTCCATATCCGTTATTCTAAGTAGATATTGAACATTTTGATATTCAAAACTGACGGCCCATCTGTTTTTACCTGATTCTGCAATATAATATTCTATTATTTTAATCTCAACATTTTCCACAGACATCATATATTCTTGTATTTTCTCATCCTCAACTACAGTTCCGAGAGATGCATCTCGATAATTTGGTCTTACTATATATACTATTTTTACTTTGTTGTCTGCCATATAAAACATATTTACCCCTTGTAATCCAGTGCCGAAATTAGCCTGTTCAAATACAATTCCCTTTGGAAGATACTCCAATTTAACTGGCGTAAACCCATATTTATCTTCTATTTCTTCAATCACTTTTTCTTCTTCCGTATACAGAATCGGATCTACATTATCCGAATTAATCTCCGTTTTATCATTTCCAAAAAACCTTGTTGAAACAATACTAAGAATGTCTCCCCCGTCACCAATACACACCGAGCCTAACCATAACCCAACTATCATAGCAGCCAATATTACGACGAATCTATCAAATCTCCGTTTCTTTTTATATACCTTGCCAAGTTGAATTAATTCTTTATCTTCATCCGACAATTGCTCATAGATTGTCTGCCGCTCGTGTTCGTGTATCTTTTCCATTAATTCTTCATACATGCCTTCCGGCGGTTTGACATCCTTCATTTTAGGGTCGGCCTCTATCTCAGCCATGACATCATCTATACTTTTCTCCATTTCTTTCTTGATAAATTCTTTCCAATCTTCATCTTTCATTCTAGCGCCTCCCTCCTTGCAAGTTCCTGATGTTGATTGTTTGATAACAATTTTTTTGCCTCGTAAAGCAAGTATTTTAACATGGCATCAGAATCGACTGTTTCATAATATTTGTAAAAATTTAGAAATGCTTCTCGAGTAATGTCCGATGCCTTTTCTACATCTCTCAAATAATACAAACAGTACCTGTAAAGATTATCCGCATGCAACCCATAAATCACTTCAAATTCTTCAATCTCTGCTGCCATCTTATCTGTTATCATTTTGCCCAAACACCCCTTTCCTCTATTTTTTTTGCAAGAACAAAGAGTTTGCATGCAAACTCTCGCGCGGGGCGCGGTTGCAACGCAACATCTTCATTGTACGCGCCCCTGCGCATCCCGCGGAGCGTTTTTATGTGATAGGAATTTCCTATCACATAAAAAAACTCAGCACGAATACTGCACCTCTCGGCGCAGTACCTTACACTGAGTTCCTTACGCATATTATAACACTTTTCAAAACAGTTGTATACATTTTTTTACATTTTGCGACAATTGCGACAATTGTAATTGCTCTGAAACTTCAAACATATAAACACTACCACTATTCCTACAAATGGCCATCCAAGAAAGCTTTTAAAATATTCTGTGGTGAATCATAATAAAAACTACTGTTATAATCCTGAATTTTCTCACTAACAAAGGAATTATAAGCTTCAAACAACGCATCCACTACATCTATCCCTTTGTTTTTTGCTATGCCAAGAATTAATCTTTTGTACACCTTTCCAATATCCCAATGACTTGGAATTGCGTATTTAGCGGTTGCAATATTATCGAATTGTCCTATAGAAATACTAGCCGCACTGATAAAATCATCGCTTACCTGCTCAATATTATCACTATGATAGACATCTGCTAAATCATATATCTTGGAAATTCTTTCTTTACCTAATGCATTCGCTACAACTGACCTCTGATTTTGGGTCTTCCTTGCAATGTATTCAATCAAACTGCAAGTATAGAATAAATCATTGCTCTTTCTATCTTCTCTTCCTATCATATTTAAACTTCCTCACTCGAGACAAATTCTAAACATTCTATTGCTTTTGGCGTACAGAAATTAATCTGATGCGTTGGATATTTGAAACGTGCCAAAACCCAAAACTGTTCTCTAGTAATGATACCATCCATATAATCTGCAATGAAGTTATAGATTTGATCATTTGCCATTGCGCCTATTACAATGTCATAGTCGTGAGTTTTTCCATGTCTGCAGTCAATAATAAAATCTAACCATTCTTCTGTCATATCACTAAATTCTAATATTTTAAGAGACTCATCCATACGTACGGTATAGGCATTTACCATTGGTGTTTCATATCTTCTTGCACAACGTTCTGCCTGTTCACGAATAATCGTACAATAAAATCCGTTTCCAAAGTCTTTCGTATTTCTACTCTTAACAACCTTCGGCTCTTTCACAACGGTATAACTGCCATGATACACTGTCATTTTCCCCATGTGGAACATCTCCTTTCTTACTCCTTATGCAAATAATTTCACCTTAAATCCGAAAGAAATACAATATTGTATTATTCATCAAAATGTACATCATTTTTCAAGATCACATTTTATGAATTTAAAAAATATAAACACTACCACTATCCCCACAAACGCCCCTGCGCTATCAATCAACACATCCTGCACTCTTCCGGCACGTCCACTGACAAACAGCTGCATCGTCTCATCCAAGGATGCTATAAGCACACAATATCCTAATCCAATAATACTTTTATACCCAACCTTCATGTATTTCAATGCAATTGAACTTAACACACCCAGAATCATAAATTCGGTGAAATGTGCGCATTTTCGCAATATTAGATGGAACAATTCCAGTTTCTCCGGGCTCTCCAAAACACCTGGCATAAAGAAACCAAGAAGCGCCTCTAATACAGAACCACTCAAATCTCCCGACACTTCACCAGACTGTAAGGAGAATGAAAATATCACAGCCGTCCAGATTAGCGTGATTGTTATAAAAATAAATCTCTTGTTTTTCATTTTCGTTTCCCTTTGTATAAACTTCTTCTTTCTTGTGAATAGTATTAAATATAAAAAGTTTTGTCAAGAAAAGGGAATGAAAATATGTTGAAATTTATCGTATGTGGTT
>JAZOMR010000173.1:0-35006 GCA_045654105.1 Faecalimonas sp.
TGGTACGATGGAAATTACTATAATAACCGTATTGTAACCAAGATTATTTTTGAGGATGTAATTAAACCGAAAAGCACGGCACACTGGTTTCAATATGCTTATGATTGCACGGAGCTGGATGTGAGAAAATTAGACACCTCTCAGGTAACTAATATGGAATACATGTTCCAGTGTTTTGCATGGGATTCAAAAACCCTTACAATCACTGGTATTAATGATTGGGATGTGTCAAAGGTTACGAGCATGAAATGGATGTTTGGTGGCTTCGGTTTTAATGTTTCGTCCGTCGTAATGGATCTTAGCAAATGGGATGTGTCGCAGGTTACTACCATGGAATATATGTGCTATCAGATGGCGCAGCATTCAACCACATTTAGTTTAGGAAATATAGGCGGCTGGAACACTTCCAATGTTACTGATATGTATAAAACGTTCTATGCAACTGGTGTAGATGCCACATGGTTCTTGGATTTAAGTAAATGGAACGTCAAAAAAGTCACCGATAATACAGGATTTTCCCAAAGAAATGAGACCAGAATTAAAGAACCAAACTGGGTGAATTAGTAATGAGGAAAATCATTCCGTATGGTGTACTGGTATTAGGAGTTATATTGTGTTTCTATTCACCTATAACTAAATGGACTGCTCAGCAAAACCTGCATAGGAATGTGTTTGCGCAAGAAGATAATATAGGACAAATCATGATTTTAAAAATTAATGTGAATTTACCTATATATAAAGGGACAGAAGAAGAGATATTGCAAAATGGAATCGGTTGCATGATGGAAGGAAGCCCGCTGGGAGATGGCAAAGGTGCACATAGTATTCTTGTAGGACATCGGGGGCTACCTCACGCAGACCTATTTTTGAGATTAGATGAACTGGAGATAGGGGATTCCTTTACATTATATGTGGCAGAAAAGGAACTGGCATATGAAGTTTGCAACATACAGGTAATACGACCTAACGAGACGGAATTTTTTCAGATACAAGAAGAGAAAGATTTAGTTTCCTTGGTTACATGTACCCCATATGGAATAAACACCCATCGCCTTGTAGTGACAGGAGAGAGGAAGGAATAGAATGAGTAAATATATTGAAGTGATTTTGCCGGAGGAGGCAGAAAACCTGACTGTATATTATCAGAAGGTGTGTGAAAGGGAAAACTTTAACCCGGAAGAAGTTGAAGAAATATTAAAGCAGACAAGTAACTATGAACATATGAAGCATGTGGGGAATGAGAATGTGTTTCGGATTGAAGATGTGGAGGACGGTATCTATCAGATTCATATTTCGGGGGATGAGGAATATGAATTTGCACCAATGCTGGTGAGCATGCCGGCGTGGACAGAGGTAGGTGATGCGTTACTTTATGAGGTGAGTGCTACACCGAAGTTTACCAAGATTGAAAAGCCGGAGCCGGAGCAGAACACACTGATAGAAACACCGAGTGCACCGTCGCCAAAAACAGGTGATAATACTCAAAGTGTTATGTTTGGGCTGTTTGGAGTAATTTCTTTTATAATAGTAGTGATAATATCTTGTCATAACCGTTTCAAATGTGCTAGAATGACTGAATAAGTATTCTACAAAAGGGAGGACCTGAAAATGGGAATGACAATGACGCAGAAAATCCTTGCGGCACATGCAGGATTAGAATCAGTAGTAGCTGGACAGCTGATTGAAGCGAAATTAGATGTTGTTATGGCAAATGATATCACAGGACCGATGGCGGTGCCTGTATTTAACCAGATGGCAGATAAAGTATTTGATAAAGATAAAGTAGTTTTGGTGCCAGACCATTTTACACCAAACAAAGATATTAAGTCTGCAGAAAATTCAAAATCTATTCGTGAATTTTCAAAATGCCAATGCTTGAAACATTATTTTGAGATTGGCCAGATGGGAATTGAGCATGCAATTTTACCGGAAAAAGGAATCGTAGTTGCAGGAGAATGTATCATTGGTGCAGACTCTCATACATGTACATATGGGGCACTTGGAGCATTTTCAACAGGTGTTGGTACAACAGATATTGCAACAGGAATGGCAACAGGCGAGTTGTGGTTCAAAGTGCCAAGTGCAATTAAATTTGTGCTGACAGGAAAACCAAGCAAATACGTAAGCGGCAAGGATATTATTTTACATATTATCGGACGCATTGGCGTAGACGGTGCGCTATATAAATCTATGGAATTTGTTGGGGATGGTATTCAGTATCTTTCTATGGATGACAGATTTACTATGGCGAACATGGCAATCGAGGCTGGTGCGAAAAATGGAATTTTCCCAGTGGATGAAAAAGCAGAAAACTACATGAAAGAACATTCTGACAAAGAATATACCATTTATACTGCTGATGAAGATGCAGAGTATGACGACGTAGTAGAAGTGGACTTGTCTAAGGTAAGACCTACAGTAGCATTTCCGCATTTACCAGGTAATGCACATACCATCGATGAAGTAGAGGCAATGGAACCAATTAAGATTGATCAGGTTGTAATCGGTTCTTGTACAAACGGTAGAATGGAAGATATGAGAAGGGCAGCGGCAGTTCTCAAAGGTCACAAGGTACATCCGGATGTTCGTGTTATGGTTATTCCTGCAACACAGAAGATTTATTTACAATGTATCGAGGAAGGTATTGTTACTACATTTATTGAAGCGGGCTGTGCATTTAACACACCAAGCTGTGGACCATGTATGGGTGGCCACATGGGCGTTATGGCAGCAGGGGAAAAATGTGTTTCTACCACAAACCGTAACTTCGTAGGAAGAATGGGACACGTAGATTCCTTGATTTATCTTGCATCACCTGAAGTGGCAGCAGCAAGTGCGATCGCAGGTTGTATTGCAAATCCGGAGAAAGTAGGTGACAGATAATGAGAGCATTAGGACACGTATTCAAATATGGAGATAACGTAGATACAGATGTTATCATTCCTGCAAGATATTTAAATTCCTTTGATGGAAAAGAATTGGCAAGTCATGCCATGGTTGATATTGACCCTGAATTTGCAAAGAAGGTTCAGCCAGGTGATTTGATTGTTGCGAACAAAAACTTTGGCTGCGGTTCTTCCAGAGAGCATGCGCCATTGTGCCTGAAAGAAGCTGGGGTTAGCTGTGTTATCGCAGAGACATTTGCAAGAATCTTCTATAGAAATGCTATTAATATTGGACTTCCAATTATTGAATGTCCGGAAGCAGCAAGAGGAATTGAAGCCGGGGATGAAGTGGAAGTAGATTTCGACAGCGGTAAGATTTATAACCGCACAAAAGGAACCGAATTCCAAGGACAGGCATTTCCGGAATTTATGCAGAAGTTAATCGCTGCAGGCGGATTAGTTAACTATACGAACAATAAAAGAAAGTAATCAGAAGGTGTATGGATATGAACTTACTATATAAAAGTACAAGAAGTGCAGAAAAAACAGTAACGGCTTCCGAAGCTATTTTGAAAGGTCTTGCAGATGATGGGGGATTGTATGTTCCGGTTACACTTCCAAAACTGGATGTGACATTAGATGAATTAAAAGACATGTCTTATCAGGAAACTGCCTATGCAGTTATGAAGCAATTTCTTACAGATTTTACGGAAGAAGAGCTGAAGAACTGTATTGCAAAAGCATATGATTCTAAATTTGACACAGAGGAGATAGCACCGATTGCGAAAGTGGAAGATACTTACTATTTAGAGTTGTTCCACGGTGCAACAATTGCATTTAAGGATATGGCACTTTCTATTTTGCCACATTTACTTACAACCTCTGCAAAGAAAAATAATGTGAAAAATGAGATTGTTATTTTGACAGCAACTTCAGGAGATACAGGTAAGGCAGCACTTGCCGGTTTTGCTGACGTGGAAGGAACAAAGATTATTGTGTTCTATCCAAAGAATGGTGTAAGTAAAGTGCAAGAGCTTCAGATGGTAACACAAAAGGGTGCCAATACATCTGTTGTTGCCATTCATGGAAATTTTGACTGTGCACAAAGCGGTGTAAAAGCGATTTTCGAGAATAAAGAGCTTGCCAAGGAATTGGATGCAGCAGGATATCAATTCTCCTCTGCAAACTCTATCAATATTGGACGTTTGGTACCACAGATTGTTTATTATGTATATGCCTATGCGAAATTATTGCAGAATGAAGAAATTGTAGCAGGGGAAGAAATCAACGTAGTTGTTCCAACCGGTAATTTTGGTAATATTCTTGCAGCTTATTTTGCAAAGCACATGGGAGTTCCGATAGCAAAACTTATCTGTGCTTCTAACGACAATAAAGTATTGTTTGATTTCTTTGAAACAGGTGTGTATGACAGAAATCGAGAGTTTATTCTTACGATTTCTCCATCTATGGATATTTTGATTTCAAGCAACTTAGAGCGTTTGGTTTATATGGTTGCGGGATGCGATGCAGAGAAAAACAGTGAACTTATGAAGGCGTTGAAAGAAAAAGGTGTTTATGAATTGTCGGATGATATGAAAGCTAATCTTTCTGACTTTGCAGCAGGTTATGCGACAGAAGCAGAAGTTAAGGAAAAGATTGCCGATACATATAAGAAGACCGGATATGTGATGGATACACATACTGCAGTTGCGGCTTCTGTATATGAGAAATACAGACAGGAAAGTGGCGACGATAGAAAGACAGTGATTGCATCAACAGCAAGTCCATATAAGTTCTCTAGAAGCGTTATGACAGCAATTGATGCGAACTATGAAGCGTTAGAAGAGTTTGACTTGATTGATGCATTAGAGGTGATTTCCAATGTGGACATTCCGAACGCAGTAGAAGAGATTCGTGATGCGAAAATCCTCCACACTTTGGAATGCGATGCAGATAAAATGGAAGAAACCGTAAAAAACATATTAAAAGGATAAAGAAAAAGTTAAAAACTTAACAAAGTTAGCAAACAAGATATTGACTAGACAACCTGTATCTTGTATAATATGTAACTGTTCAGAGCAAAGTAAAATTTTATTAAACAGTCGTAAAATGCTTGCATTTTTAAGCATGTTTTTAAAATTTTATTTGGCGGATACGCCACACTGAGAAAACACAACGTGTTTTCGAGGTTGGATCTGAATAGTTACATAAAATTAAAAAATAAGAAGAAAGAGGTAACAACAGATGTCAACAATCAATTTAGAAAAGTATGGAATTACTGGTACTACTGAAATCGTATACAATCCTTCTTACGAAGATTTATTCGTTGAAGAAACAAAAACTGATTTAGTTGGTTACGAAGTAGGACAAGAAAGTGAACTTGGTGCTGTTAACGTTATGACAGGTATCTATACAGGACGTTCTCCTAAAGATAAATACATCGTTATGGATGACAACTCTAAAGATACAGTATGGTGGACAACAGACGAATATAAAAATGATAACCACCCAATCTCAGAAGATGTATGGGCAGAACTTAAAAAACTTGCTCTTGCAGAACTTTCAAACAAGAGATTATTCGTAGTAGATGCATTCTGTGGTGCTAACGCTGATACAAGAATGGCTATCCGTTTCGTTGTAGAAGTAGCTTGGCAAGCACACTTTGTTAAAAACATGTTCATTATTCCAACAGAAGAAGAACTTGCTAACTTCGAACCAGATTTCGTAGTATACAATGCTTCAAAAGCAAAAGTTGAAAACTACAAAGAATTAGGACTTAACTCTGAAACAGCTGTAGCATTCAACATCACAAGCAAAGAACAAGTAATCCTTAACACATGGTATGGTGGAGAAATGAAAAAAGGTATGTTCTCTATGATGAACTACTACTTGCCATTAAAAGGTATCGCTTCAATGCACTGTTCAGCAAACACAGATATGAACGGCGAAAATACAGCTATTTTCTTCGGTCTTTCAGGAACAGGTAAAACAACATTGTCTACAGACCCTAAACGTCTTCTTATCGGTGATGACGAACACGGTTGGGATGATGATGGTGTATTCAACTTTGAAGGTGGTTGCTACGCAAAAGTTATCAACCTTGATAAAGAATCTGAACCAGACATTTACAATGCAATCAAACGTAACGCATTATTAGAAAACGTTACATTAGATAAAGATGGAAAAATCGATTTCGCTGATGGTAGTGTTACAGAAAATACTCGTGTATCTTACCCAATCAACCATATCGATAACATCGTTCGTCCAGTGTCAAAAGCACCAGCAGCTAAGAATGTAATCTTCCTTTCAGCTGATGCATTTGGAGTACTTCCTCCAGTATCAATCTTGACACCAGAACAAACAAAATACTACTTCTTATCTGGATTTACAGCAAAACTTGCTGGTACAGAACGTGGTATTACAGAACCTACACCAACATTCTCAGCATGCTTTGGTCAAGCATTCTTGGAATTACATCCAACAAAATATGCTGAAGAATTAGTTAAGAAGATGGAAGAAAATGGTTCAAAAGCATACTTAGTAAACACAGGATGGAATGGAACAGGAAAACGTATCTCTATTAAAGATACTCGTGGTATTATCGATGCAATCCTTGACGGTTCAATCGAAAAAGCTGAAACAAAATCTATTCCATACTTCAACTTCGAAGTACCAACAGAACTTCCAGGAGTTGATACAAACATTCTTGACCCACGTAATACATATGCAGATGCAGCTGAATGGGAAGTAAAAGCAAAAGACCTTGCTGGACGTTTCATCAAGAACTTTGCTAAATACACAACTAACGAAGCTGGTAAAGCATTAGTAGAAGCAGGTCCACAATTATAATTTGAAACATGTCAAATTTTGGAGTGAGTTTTAAGAAACTCACTCCTTTTTATTTGTTGTAGGACCTTTTGTTAAAACATTCTACCCTATTTTTATTGATAAAAAGCGTAGATTCGCATATAATAAATATTGAACCTGGGATGTGCGATAATCCTGTTATTTTGAACCTACAAATTTTGAAATGGGAATCCTATATCTCTGTAATATGTCAAGCCATCATTGCAGTGGAAGACAAAAAAGCAGATGCGGACACCCACCTAGCTGAGGCTAGGCGTCAAAATACAGGAAACGGCATTTCGGGGGATTAAAAAAGGCGGTCACTTTCTATAATTGACTGTAAATAGGACTAAAATACCCATGTTTTTTAAAAAGCATGGGTATTTTTCATGTTAAGAAGGGTTTCTATAGAAAGTCGATACGAAAAAACCATTATTTTTACTTGTTTTTTGTGATTAATGGGTATTTGCGCATAATTAGATATGTTTTATACCCAGCGCAAACGGAAGAGCAAACATAAAAGAAACAGAAAAAGGAAATAAAAAAGATGAAGGAAAGTGATTGGTAATACTTAAATAACACTTTGCATATATTACAAAAAAGAATGGACAAGAGGTTCACCTTGAAAAGAAATATGCAAGTATTATATATAGGAGTGGCAGTGTTGCTAGCGGGACTTTTCAATGCCATGTTGCTACAGAAATTGCTTTTAAAACAAGAAAAGCAAGACCAACAGAATCTGGAGTCAAGACTCCCTACAGGTGACTACCTGCCGGATGCAGAGAATCCATTAATTCGGGTAGTGATTAAAACAGATGGGTTTAAGCAAATAACGCATTCGGAAGTTAGGTTATCTTCGGAATATGGCATGGATATTATTGTGAGAACAGAAGGAACTAAGAGTGGAGCAGCAAACATTACACAACAACTCTCACCAGGAGAAATCCTAACCCTTACGCCTGAACATGAATTGTTCCGGCACGGCTCCATTCGCATCACACCGAAATTCAAGGATGGCGACAGTCAAACTGAAACATTATTTGACGTTAGCTCAACGCAGATATCCTCTAATGATATTACCCGAATCAACATACATTCCCTCACTCGTGGCTATGGAACACCTTCTTATCGTGGAATTATGGAACTGTATTCCACGCCGGAAGGGATAGTAATTGTAAACGAACTGCCGGTAGAGGAGTATTTGTACGCAGTAGTTCCTAGTGAAATGCCGGCATCCTATGAAGCGGAGGCTTTGAAATGTCAGGCCATTTGCGCGAGGAGTTATGCCTATTGTCAGATGCTGGTCTACGGGTATCCTGAGTATTATGCCCATGTGGATGACAGTGTTTCTTATCAGGTATATGGTAATTCAAAAGAGCAGGAAACAACTACGCGGGCTGTGAATGAAACAAGTGGGAAAAAATTGTGGTATGAAAACCAGGTGGTGAAAACCTATTATTATTCGACTTCGTGTGGGCACTCAACCAACGTGGAAGCATGGGGGACGAAGCAAAGCGAGAGTAACCAATATTTGCAGGGTGTACCCATCTATGATGAGCAGGGAAATGCATATGAACGCAGTTTGCCATGGTATAAATGGGAAGCAACCATATCACAAAAAACGTTAGAAAATCTCATTGAATTAAATACAGGAAAAGAGATAGGCAGTCTGCAAAACATAGAGGTGACAAAACAAGGGACAGGAGGAATCGCACTTCAATTAACAGTGACAGGTACTACAAAAACAATAACAGTTGAAACCGAAAATAAGATACGTGCAGCCCTTGGTGGAAGTGGATATGAGATAAAAAAACAGGACGGAACAGTGATTCAAAGCACAAAGCTACTACCAAGCGCTTTTTTTACCATTGAAAAAAATGGTAAAAGTTATATAATAGAGGGTGGAGGCTATGGTCACGGAATTGGAATGAGTCAGAACGGTGCGAATGAAATAGCAAAAACAGGGAAGACTTATGAGCAGATTCTACAGTTTTTTTACTCCGGTACACAGGTGAAATGATATGAAACAATGGTTCAAAAAAATTGAAAATATTTTAGTAACAATTGCAGGACATCATGTAGGTGCATATGCAGCACAATCTGCATTTTTTCTGATGCTTTCTTTGGTGCCGATTTTTATGCTTTTGATGACGTTAGTGCGAGTTACACCAATTACGCAGGCAGACATTATCGAGGTGGCATACGAGGTATTTCCTAAGACAGTCAGTGGCACGATTATTTCGGTGATTGATGAGGTATACAGTCAGACTGGAACGACAATTACAATCTCATTGTTGGTTGCGTTTTGGTCGGCAGGTAGAGGTGTGCTTGCCATCTCTAATGGACTGACTACGATTCGAGGAACGGTAGAAACTAGAAATTATTTCTTCTTGAGACTGCGAGCAGCATTGTATACGATTTTATTTTTAATTGCAATTGTGCTATGTCTC
The DNA here is from genome assembly GCA_045654105.1 of Faecalimonas sp. Classification (GTDB taxonomy): domain Bacteria; phylum Bacillota; class Clostridia; order Lachnospirales; family Lachnospiraceae; genus Faecalimonas. Next base: position 9,182 of record JAZOMR010000173.1, read on the forward strand.
GTACTTTTGGGCTTCGGTAACAGTATCAGCTTGCTGGTAAATGAATATATTCCGGTGATTCAATATGTGATTGATTTTATTATTGAAATACGAACAGTTGTGACTATCAGTATCCTAATTGTTATTACAACATTGATGTATGAATTTTTACCAAACAAGAGAGGGAAACCGCTTAGACAACTGCCAGGTGCGATATTTACTGCATTTGGCTGGACATTTGCATCCTTTTTATTCTCAATGTATTTAGATATTTTTAAAGGTTTTTCAAATATGTACGGAAGCCTGACTACAATTATCATTATTATGCTTTGGATGTATTTCTGCATGTATGTAATGCTGTTTGGTGGAGAAATCAATCGTATGATTGAAGAATATCTTGCAGAGTTGGATAAGAAATCTTCAGAAATTGCATGAGGAATTTGTTGACAACTACAGGAAAGTTCAGTAAAATAGAGAAGTATTTTGAATAACAAAAGCAAGGATCGTGTTTAGTAGAGCACTATCTTCTAACAGAGAGAGGGAATCACTGGCTGGAAGTTCCCTTTAGTTCAGATAGGAATCGAATTTCCCACGGGAGCTGTATTTCTGAAAATAAAGATTAGTAGGAGATAACGGATGCTGCACGTTACGCAGTCTTAAGTGCCCGATAGTATAGATGTCGGGAATTAGGGTGGTACCGCGATTAACCTCGTCCCTTTTAGGGGCGAGGATTTTTTTGTTAAGAAAAGAGTGAAAATCAAAAACGGAAAGGAAGTTTAAAACATGAGTATGGAAACAATCAAAACAGAATGTCAGGCAGAGCTTGCACAGGTGCAAGATGCGAAACAACTGGCAGATTTTTGGACAAAGTATCTCAGCAAGAGCGGAGAAGTTCAAAAATTGATGGGTGGAATTAAAAACGTTCCAAACGAAGAAAAGAAAGCATATGGTCAAGCTGTAAACGAGATTAAAAATTGGGTACAAGGCTTGTATGATGAAAAGAAAATTGAAATTGAAAAGAAAGCTATGATGGCACGTTACGATGAAGAAGTAGTGGATGTCACACTTCCGGTAAAAGAAGTGCAGGCAGGAAATCTACATCCTTTGACATGCATCAAGAATGAAATTATTGATGTATTCGTAGGTATGGGATTTGACGTATTTGAAGGACCGGAAATCGAAGACGATGACCACAACTTCACAAGACTTAACGTATTAAAAGACCATCCATCTAGAGATATGCAGGACACCTTCTGGTTAACAGAAGATTTGCTGCTTCGTACACATACATCACCTGGACAAATTCGTGTGATGGATGCGCAGAAACCACCAATCAAGGTGCTCGTTCCTGGAAAAGTATTCCGTTCAGACAGTGATGCAACACACTCACCAATGTTCAGCCAGATGGAAGGCTTGGTAGTAGATAAACACATCACACTTTGTGATTTGCAAGGTATGTTAGACCAATTTGTAAAGGCATTGTTCTCAGATGCGGCTAAAACAAGACTTCGTCCGTCTTACTTCCCGTTCACAGAGCCTTCTGTAGAAGTAGACGTTAGCTGTTTTAAATGCGGTGGCGAAGGATGCTCACTCTGTAAAGGAACCGGCTGGATTGAAGTATTAGGCGGTGGTGTGGTAAATAACAAGGTATTGGAAAACTGCGGTATCGATTCAAGCAAATACTCAGGCCTTGCATTTGGTATCGGTATCGAGCGTATCGCTATGCTCAAATACGGAATCAACCACATGGGCAAATTATTTGAAAATGACGTAGAATTCTTGAAACAATTTAAGGCATAAAGAGGAGGGCATTATGAAAGTTTTATATAGTTGGTTAAAAGATTATGTAGATATCGATATCGAACCAAAAGAGCTGGAAACAAAACTCTTCTCCGCTGGTTTTGAAGTAGAAGGTATTGAATACTTAGGTGAAAATTTAGAAAACGTAGTTGTAGGTAAAATTACTGCAATGGAGCATTACGAAGGAACACATTTGCAAATCTGTCATGTGGATTGCGGTGATAAAGGACATGACCATCTGATTTTAACAGGTGCAAATAACGTGTTCGTAGGAGCAAAGGTTCCGGCAGCATTAGTAGGAGCTAAATTGCCATGCGGTCTTGAAATTCAGCCAAGAAAAATGGTGGATATGATGTCTTATGGTATGCTTTGTTCCGGAGAAGAATTAGAACTGGATAAGGACTGGTATCCGGGAGCAGATGTGAACGGTATCATGATTTTGGCGGAAGATGCACCACTTGGAATGGAAATGAGAGATTATTTGGAATTAGATGACTATCTCTTTGACATTTCCATCACAGCAAACCGTCCGGACTGTCAGTCAGTGATCGGTATTGCAAGAGAGGTTGCAGCGTTCCTTGATAAGCCATTCAAGGCACCGGACTACAGCTACGAAGAAGATGGCACTGTAAATGAAAATATCAGCGTTGAAGTATTAGATAAAGAAACATGTCCAAGATACTTAGGACACTATATTTACGATGTAAAATATATGGAATCTCCACTTTGGATGAAGAGAAGATTGATTGCAGTAGGTCATAATGCAATCAATGCAATGGTAGACATCACAAACTACGTGCTCGTAGAAATCGGTCAACCAATGCATGCTTTTGATTTGGACACATTAGAAGGTTCCTCTATTGTAGTACGTAGGGCAGAAGATGGTGAAAAACTTATCACATTAGATGAAAAAGAGCGTGTATTAAATCAAAGCAACCTTTTAATCTGTGACAAGGCAAAAGCAGTAGGTCTTGCAGGTGTTATGGGCGGACTTAACAGCGAAATCAAAGAAACAACAACAGAAGTATTGTTTGAAGCTGCGAAATTCTTAAAAGACAGCGTGCGTAAAACATCAAGAGGTCTTGGACTTCGCTCTGACTCGGCGGCAAGATTTGAAAAAGGAATTGATGAGTACACTGTAGAATGTGGTATGGCAAGAGCATTAAACCTTGCACAGACACTCGGTGTTGCAAAGGTAAGCTCCAGCCACTTTGATGTAACAGGCGGAGCATCTACAGAAAAGAGAGTCATCAAGGTAACAGTAGACCAAGTAAATAACGTGCTTGGTATTGAAGTTCCGGAAATAGACATGGTTCGCATTTTAAAAGCCCTTCAATTCGAAGTAGAAGCAAAAGACGGGGAACTCACCCTTGCAATCCCAAGATATCGTGACGATATTGAAGGATATCAAGACATCGCAGAAGAAGTTATCCGTGAATACGGTTATGATAAAGTAATCCCTACTTTCCTTGATGATGCGAAAGTAACAAACGGTGGTTTGAATAGATACCAGTCAAAAGAACTTGCAGTCAAAGAATATTTGTGCTCACAAGGCTATTTTGAAATCCAAACCATTGCCATGACCGCTAAGACTGATTTCGATATGTTCTTGATTCCTGAAGATGCTGAGGAAAGAAAAGTTGTTGAATTGTTAAATCCAATCACAGAAAACTTAAGTATAATGAGAACCATCATGGCTCCATCTATGGTAAAAGTGATTGAAAACAATATTAAAAATGGTAACGAAGCAATGCGCTTCTTCGAGTTGGCAAATATTTACATTCCAAAAGCATTGCCACTGACAGAACCACCAACAGAAACAAAAATTCTGTGTCTTGGAACCTGTGGCGCAGACGAAGATTTCTTTGCACTCAAGGAAACATTAGAAAGCTTTGCGGCATACAATGATTTGACTTTCTCTTACAAGAGAGGAAATGTACCATACTTACATCCGGGTAGAACTGCAGATGTATACTGTAAAGGTGAAAAGATTGGTCACTTCGGACAGCTTCGCTATGAAATCGTTGACAATATGAATATTGCCGGCGGTAAGAAAGCAGATACAAAGATATTTATTGCAGAAATCAATTACAGCTTGTTGGCAGATTTGTTTAAAACGGCAATCAAATACACACCGGAAACAGGATTTAAGGGTAACAGCCGTGACATTTCTGTTTTGATTGATAAGAAAGTAGAATGTGGAACAACCATTGATGCAATCACAGCATGCGATGAGCTAATCAAGAAAGTAAGCTTGTTCGATATCTTTGAAAGCGAGAAACTAGGTGCAGATAAGAAGAGTATGGCATTTAAGATTCAACTTGCATCAGCGGAAGGTGATGTGACAGATGAAATGACGGATGCAGTCATTGAAAAAGTTATCGCAGCACTTGAAAGTCAGTTTGGTGCGCAGATGAGAGCGTAATGAAGAAACTTAAATAATGAAAAAGGGAAAAATCGTTTTATTAAAGACGGTTTTTTCTTTTTACAAAAATATGGTGGCGCATTTCGACAAAAACGGATATAATGGAAAGGACGAGAGATGAAAGGGTTTATAAAATGAGAAAAGAAGATTTTTATTTTGACCTACCGGAAGAATTGATTGCTCAAGATCCATTGGAGGACCGTTCCAGTTCAAGACTTCTTGTATTAGATAAAGAAACCGGTGAAGTAGAACACCATGTGTTTAAAGATGTGATAGATTATTTAGAGCCAGGCGATTGCTTAGTTATTAATGAAACAAAAGTAATTCCGGCCAGACTTTTCGGCGCGAAAGTAGGGACAGATGCCAAGATTGAAGTTCTGCTTTTAAAACGTGGAGAGAACGATACATGGGAAACCTTGGTACGCCCGGGAAAGAAGGCGAAGGTTGGTACCAGAATCAGTTTTGGAGAAGGGCTTTTAGTCGGTGAAGTTGTGGATGTGGTAGAGGAAGGTAATCGTTTGATACGATTTGAGTATGAAGGCATTTTCGAGGAGATTTTAGACCAGTTAGGACAGATGCCGTTACCACCATATATTACCCATCAGTTAGAGGATAAGAATCGTTATCAGACCGTATATGCCAAACATTCCGGTTCAGCGGCGGCACCAACTGCAGGCTTACATTTTACGCCGCAACTACTTCAGAAAATAGAAGAGAAAGGGATTGAGATTGCCCGTGTAACCTTGCATGTGGGACTTGGGACCTTCCGTCCTGTAAAAGTTGAGAATATTTTAGAACACCATATGCATTCTGAATTTTACATGGTAAGCAGTGAAGCGGCAGAGAAGATAAATCGAGCCAAAGACAATGGAAAGCGTGTCATCTGTGTTGGGACAACCAGTTGCAGAACGGTAGAATCAGCGGCGGATGAGAATGGTAGAATGAAGGAATGTAACGGATGGACTGAGATTTTTATCTATCCGGGATATGAGTTCAAAGTGCTGGATTGCTTGATTACCAACTTCCATTTGCCGGAATCCACTTTGGTGATGCTAGTTTCGGCATTGGCAGGCAGGGAGCAGGTTTTATCAGCGTACGAAGAGGCAATCAAAGAACGATACAGATTTTTCTCATTTGGCGATGCCATGATTGTTAAATAAAATAAAATACTGAAGAATATAATGTACGAGTAAGGGGGATTAGCAGTATGAAAGAACCTAAGAAAATGGGATTGTTGGAGCGTAAGAAGTTTGAACGAAGTGTAAGACGCCGCAAACAGAGGATTAAGATAGGGATTATTGTCTCTGTGTTAGCAGTTGTACTAATTGTTGTTTGTGTAAAATTTAAACCGTGGGAGAAACTCACATTTGGTTCCACTGTACAAACAGGTGGTAATATCAAAAACGACAAGAATGACAAAAACGCGAAAGCAGCAAAGCGATTGGAATTAATAGAATCAGCAGAGCGTATGGCTGCATCCTATGGATATGATGAAGCAGTAGACATTTTAAAAGGTATTGAAGGATACGAAAAGGATGAAGAAGTACAGGGTATGATTTCTGATATACAAGCAGAAAAAGCTGCCTGCGTACCTGTAAAATTAGAAGAAGTTACGCATATCTTTTATCACTCATTGGTGGTAGATGAAGAACGTGCATTTAAAAATCAGGCAACTGATTCTCAGGCAGCCGGTAACAATCAGTGGATGACAACTATCGATGAATTTAATGCCATCACACAGGAAATGTATGACCGCGGTTTTGTTATGGTCAGCATTCATGATTTGTACGAAGTGACAAAGGATGAGAACGGAAAAGAGGTATGGAAAGAAGCAGAAATTCTACTTCCGGAAGGGAAGAAGGCATTTGTTATGTCCATGGATGATTTGAGCTATTACCATGCTTATGATAATTACGGCTATGCAGCAAGATTGGTGCTTGATAAAAATGGAGACGTGGTAAATGAATACTACGATGCCAGTGGGGAAATGAAGCTTGGTGCATACGATTACGTACCAATCTTAGATAAATTTGTAGAAGAGCATCCAGATGCATCCTACAAGGGTGCAAAGGGTATCATCGCTATGACTGGATATAACGGAGTTTTAGGATACCGTACGGATGAGACCTATGATTACAACCATCCGACCTGTGACAGACATCAGAAGAAATGGTTGGATGCGCATCCAGAGTTTGATTTGGAAACAGAACGCAAGGAGGCAAAGGCAGTAGCAGATGCTATGAAAGCAAATGGTTGGGAATTTGCAAGCCATACTTGGGGACATATCAGAGTGGGAGACAGAAGTCTTGAAACCATCAAGAAGGACACAGAAAGATGGAAACGCAACGTGGAACCGATTATTGGGGAAACAAACACTTTAATCTTTGCACACGGTCAAGATTTCTATGCGAATTTTGGTGAATATCCATCAAGCAATGAAAAGTTCCAGTTCTTCAAAGAACAGGGATTCCGTATTTTCTGTACCGTGGATTCTACAAAATATCAGACATTCTTAGGAACTGATTATATGCGTCAGGGCAGAAGAAACTTAGACGGATACCGCATTTATAAAAATGCAATTGGGGCACAGAACAACGTATCAGATTTGTTTGATGCTTCCGAAATCTTGGACCCGGATAGACCACCAGTACCGGAGTTGTAGGAATATATTAGTGCCAGTGTCGTTAGGACTCTGGCACTTTTGGAAGGGAGAGGATTATGATGGAAGAACAAAATATGCACATGTTTAAAAATCTTCATAAGGTTTCTCTTTTAATCGGTGCACTTACTATTTTGTTACCGATTATCTTTTGGAGCAAGATTCCAGATAAACTTCCTATGCATTATAATGCGGCAGGTGAAGTGGATAACTGGTCGGATAAAGGCTCCCTAATTTTATTGTTCTTTGCAATTGCATTGGTAATGGGTGTGATGAGTATTGCCGTTTATCTGGTAAAAAGCAACATGGAATCTAAGTATTCCAAGGATGCAGAAAAGTCAGAAATGCGAGTGGCATACCCAATTGTTATTTTGATGAACTTGGTTGTTCAGCTTATGTTTGCGTATATTATGTTTTGTTGTATCACATGTAGACCGTTGGGAACCTTGTTTTTGCCGATATTTCTAACAGCTACATTTGCACTGCTTGTGTATCTGATATACAAATGTGGCAGAATACAGGCTGTAAGTGGTAGCAAGAAAGAAAGGTACAAGTCGATTGAGAAGACAGAACAAGGAGTGGTGTATCGAACGGCAGTCGATTGGTGGCTGGGATTATTACTAGGTGGCTGTGAGGCTTTGATGATATGGATAGCAGTAGAACCGATTCTAAAGACGGGTGAAATTGCATGGGGAACATTATTGATGGCAATTGGTTTTTCGATTATCATCATTCCGCTGTTTGGAATCAGATATGTACTGTATGAAGAACATTTGCTGGTTTCCATGAGCATATATGGTAAGGCGAGAGTTCGCTATGCAGATATTGTCGAGATTAAGAAAACACATAATGCGTTATCTTCAGCTGCAATGTCACTTAATCGAATCCAAATTGATTATGTGGAAGAAGGCGTACACCGAATGATATTGATATCACCGGTGAAAAGAAAGGCATTTATAAAAGAAATAGAAAGTAAACGTGAAAGAAGCAAGTCCTAGAGACTTGCTTCTGTTATTATACAATCTTATTCCGGAATCTTTGGCAGTGTAGCAAAGCTTGCCTGTAATTCTTCGTCTGTAGGGATGTAGTCTGTCATCTTACCATCGTGGAATTTCTCATATGCATACATATCGAAGTAACCAGTTCCTGTAAGTCCGAAAAGAATGGTCTTTTCTTCGCCGGTTTCTTTACATTTTAATGCTTCATCAATTGCAACCTTAATTGCATGGCTACTTTCCGGTGCAGGAAGTGTACCTTCCACACGGGCAAAGAATTCAGCTGCTGCAAATACTGATGTTTGCTCAACAGAACGTGCTTCCATATAACCATCATGATAGAGCTGTGAAAGAATCGAACTCATACCATGATAACGAAGTCCGCCTGAATGAGTAGAAGCTGGGATAAAGTTACTTCCCAAAGTATACATTTTCTGAAGTGGACAAATCGCGCCTGTATCGCAGTAATCGTATGCGTATACACCTCGTGTAAGAGAAGGGCAAGATGCAGGTTCCACCGCAATAAACTGATAATCTGCTTCTCCACGAAGTTTTTCGCCCATAAACGGAGCAATTAAACCACCTAAGTTAGAACCACCACCTGCACATCCAATAATGATGTCCGGTTTGATGTTATATTTATCCATAGCAGCTTTTGCTTCTAATCCGATAATGGTCTGGTGGAGTAGTACCTGATTCAGTACACTTCCGAGAACGTAACGATATCCTTCCAAATTGCTAGCTGTTTCCACAGCCTCTGAAATCGCACATCCAAGGCTTCCGCCGGTTCCAGGATGATTTTCTAAAATCTTTCTACCAACCTCTGTTTCCATGGATGGTGATGGAGTAACATTCGCTCCATATGTACGCATAACCTCGCGACGGAACGGTTTCTGTTCGTAAGAACATTTCACCATATATACTTTACAATCCAAATCCAAATAAGAACATGCCATAGAAAGAGCAGTTCCCCATTGGCCGGCACCGGTTTCTGTTGTAACTCCTTTTAACCCTTGGTCTTTCGCGTAGTAAGCCTGCGCGATTGCAGAATTCAACTTGTGGCTGCCGCTGGTATTGTTTCCTTCAAATTTGTAATAAATCTTGGCAGGTGTCTGCAGTTTCTCTTCCAAACAATAAGCTCTGGTAAGTGGAGCCGGGCGATACATCTTGTAGAAATTCAAGATTTTCTCCGGAATATCGATGTATGGAGTAGTTTCGTCCAATTCCTGTCTTGCGAGTTCCTCACAGAATACCTCGCTAAGCTCTGAGAGCGTGATTGGTTTCATTGTTGCAGGGTTTAAAAGAGGAGCTGGTTTGTTCTTCATGTCTGCACGTAGGTTATACCACTGCTTAGGCATCTCATTTTCGTCTAAATAGATTTTGTATGGTATTTTTGTGTTGCTCATAAGCTACCTCCTTGTTTATTTTTTTATGTTCCAAAAAATGATTAAGGAACATGATATACAATAATAAAACATTAGCACTTTAACACATTAATGTCAAGAAGAATTGCGCTAAGAATCTTGACAAATTGTGCGAATATGGTACAATAACTAAAGATTTTTTAAGAAGGAAGAGATGAATCATGGCAACACCTTACAATCATAAAGCCATTGAAAAAAAATGGCGTGAAAACTGGGCAGCGAACCCGGTGAATGTAAAAGAAGATGAGAATGGAAAAAGAGAGAAATATTACTGTCTGGATATGTTCCCATATCCGTCAGGAAATGGACTCCATGTAGGTCATTGGAGAGGATATGTAATCTCCGATGTATGGAGCCGTTATAAATTATTAAAAGGATACTATATCATCCACCCAATGGGATGGGATGCGTTTGGACTTCCGGCGGAAAACTACGCAATTAAAATGGGAGTTCACCCAGCAATTTCTACAGCAGAGAACGTAGCGAATATTAAGAAACAGATAAATGAAATTGCAGCTCTATACGACTGGGATATGGAAGTAAATACAACAGATCCTGAGTTTTATAAATGGACACAATGGATTTTCGTGAAAATGTTCAAGGAAGGACTTGCTTACGAGAAGGAATTTCCAATTAACTGGTGTCCGTCATGTAAGACAGGTCTTGCAAATGAAGAAGTTGTAAACGGTAAATGTGAACGTTGTGGTACAGAAGTAACCAAGAAGAATCTTCGCCAATGGATGCTTCGTATTACCAAATATGCAGACCGTTTATTAAATGATTTGGACAAGCTTGACTGGCCGGAAAAAGTGAAAAAGATGCAGGCTGAATGGATTGGAAAATCCTACGGTGCAGAGGTTGAGTTCCCGGTAGAAGGAAGAGATGAAAAGATTACGGTTTATACAACAAGACCGGACACATTACATGGTGCAACCTTTATGGTTCTTGCGCCTGAGCACGCCCTTGCAGCAAGCCTTGCAACAGAGGAGACAAAAGAGGCAGTAGAAAAATACATTTATGATTCTTCTATGAAGTCCAACGTAGACAGACTTCAGGATAAAGAAAAAACGGGTGTATTTACAGGCTCTTATGCAATCAACCCATTAAATGGTGCGAAAACACCAATTTGGTTGTCTGACTATGTTTTGGCAGATTACGGTACAGGTGCGATTATGTGTGTACCAGCACACGATGACCGTGACTTTGAGTTTGCTACCAAATTTAATATTCCAATTATCCAGGTTATCGCAAAGGATGGTGTGGAAATCGAAAATATGACAGAAGCTTACACAGAAGCAGCAGGAACCATGATTAATTCCGGTGAATGGAATGGCATGGAATCCGCAGTGCTAAAGAAAGAAGCACCACATATCATCGAAAAGATGGGTATCGGTAAAGCGACTGTGAACTTTAAACTTCGTGACTGGGTATTCTCACGTCAACGTTACTGGGGTGAACCAATTCCGGTTGTTCACTGTGAGACTTGTGGAGCAGTTCCGGTTCCGGAAGACCAACTTCCACTTACTTTGCCAGAAGTTGATTCTTATGAACCAACAGGTACAGGTGAATCGCCACTAGCAGGCATTGAAAGTTGGGTAAACACAACCTGTCCGGTTTGTGGAAAGCCAGCAAAACGTGAGACAAATACTATGCCACAATGGGCTGGTTCTTCATGGTATTTCTTGCGTTATGTAGACAGCAAGAATTCAGAAGAGTTGGTATCCAAAGAAAAGGCACAGGAATTACTTCCGGTTGATATGTATATCGGTGGTGTAGAGCATGCAGTTCTTCACTTGTTGTATTCACGTTTCTATACCAAATTCTTATATGATATTGGTGTAGTTGATTTTGAGGAGCCATTTACTAAGTTATTTAACCAAGGTATGATTACCGGTAAGAATGGTATCAAGATGAGTAAATCAAAAGGAAACGTTGTTTCTCCGGATGATTTGGTGAGAGATTACGGATGTGATTCACTTAGAATGTACGAATTGTTCGTTGGTCCACCGGAACTTGATGCAGAATGGGATGACCGTGGTATTGACGGTGTATATCGTTTTTTGAACCGTGTATGGAATCTTGTGCTTGACAGCAAGGATAAAAATGTGGCTGCTACAAAAGAAATGATTAAGATTCGCAACAAGATGGTTTACGATATCACAAACCGCTTGGAAAGCTTTAGCTTGAACACTGTTATTTCCGGTTTCATGGAATACAACAATAAGTTGATGGAAATCGCCAAGAAAGAGGGCGGTGTAGATGTGGAAACATTAAGCACACTTGCTGTATTATTGGCACCATTTGCACCACATATGGCAGAAGAATTGTGGCAACAGTTAGGACATGAAGGAACCGTATTTAACGCAGGATGGCCTACCTACGATGAAGCAGCAATGAAGGATGATGAAATCGAGGTTGCTGTTCAAATCAATGGTAAGACAAAAGTGGTTATTACAGTACCTGCAGATGTATCAAAGGATGATGCTATCGCAGCAGGTAAGGAAGCAATCGCTGATAAATTGACAGGAACAATCGTAAAAGAAATCTATGTACCTGGAAGAATTATCAATATTGTTCAGAAATAAGATATAATGAAGGAAAGCATAGTGGCTTTCCTTTTTTTTCTTATTTTGCCCCTTTTCGAGTTTTAGTTAAGATTTATTTAATAATTCTTAAATGACATATGAAGATTAATGTGATATAATGTAAAACATCTGAAAGATAAGAAGTTATACGAAATGAGGATATATGGAAAATGCAAAAAGGATTTTCGAATGAATATAAAAGTATTATAAAGAGTACAGCTCCAGCACCTTTTCATGGAGAAGAGAATGGATATTTATTTTGTGGAGATAGCTTGGAAATACTAAAAAAAATTAAAGATTCATCTGTAGATCTGATTTTTGCAGATCCACCATATTCTATAAAAAAAGCTGACTGGGATACATTTGAAAATCATGACGAGTACATCAAGTTTTCAAGCAAGTGGATAAAAGAAGCAAGTAGGATTTTGAAAGACACGGGTACACTGTATGTGTGCGGATTTTCTGAAATATTAGCAGATATACAGCGACCAGCAATGAAGCATTTTCATAGTTGCCGCTGGTTAATTTGGTATTATAAGAATAAAGCTAATCTTGGAAATGATTGGGGGAGAAGTCACGAGAGTATTTTATGTTTGCGCAAGTCGAAAAGACATATTATGAATGTTGATTCTGTGCGCATTCCATACAATGCACATACATTAAAATATCCAGAAAGAACTCAGGCTGAGAGTAGCCAATATGGTAATGGAGTGAGAGAAGATGTTTGGCGTCCAAATCCATTAGGCGCAAAGCCAAAAGATGTAATAGAAATACCTACAACTTGTAATGGTATGGGAGAAAAAACACCACATCCAACCCAAAAACCAGAAGAACTATTAAGAAAAATTATATTGGCATCTTCAAATGAAGGTGATGTAGTTCTTGACCCATTTGTTGGAAGTGGAACAACAGCTGTATGTGCAAAACAATTGAAGAGAAAATGGATAGGTGTGGATAAAAATGAAGAATATCTAAGCTGGGCAGTTGATAGGCTGGTAAATGTTCAAATAAGAACAACTGAAGAATGGATACAATATGATAAAGCTACAGTAGCGAGAAGGGAGACAATACGATGAAAACTTTATGGGAAATAATGTCATGGGTGTCTGAAAAAAGCAGATTTAATAATATACAAGATTATATAGAGTTTGCAAAATGCTATCTTGAATTTATTGAAACAGAATTACAGGCAAAGATAGTGTCAAAGAATGAAAATAATTATGTTTTCTTTCAATATAGGAGAGATGGAGAATATAATATTACACGTCCAGTGAATATGGATTTGTTTTTGAAATTGTCAGAATATGAGCGAATAGCTCTGAAATTTGAAGGGATACTGAGTAATATAAGAGATATAAAAGATGATGAAGCAACTAGAAAAGATATAAATCACTTTATTTACACTACGCAACAAGTTATAGGTTGTGCATTGGATGCGTTACCATCATCAAAGACCAATGCTTCAAGAAAAATAAACGGAGATTTGTTTGAAAGATTAATTCAACTTATCATAGGGAAATTAGGATTCATAATAAAATCAGAAACTCTTAAAGTACCGTTGCCTGATTCGAAGGAGTATATGAATTTTCAGCATGATATAGAAATAAAGGTGAATGAAAAAATTGTAGCAATTGGTTCAGTCAAGACATCTAGCAAAGATAGAATTGATAAAATTTTTCTAGATAAATTGATGTACAATCGCTTGACTGATACAGAAACTCCACATTTTGCAATATTTTTACATGATGTTCAAAGGGCAGGAAAAGAGCCTAATTATAAAATAGGACAGACATTTTTGACCGGACATTTTAAAGCATATACTATACAACTTAATCCATTGGATGGAGTATATTATTGTGATTTGCGTCCTGTCATGAAAACAGATTCTTTATTGAAAGAACATATTAAAACTTTAGATTGTTTACTATGTGAAGATATCTGGGATTACGGTATATATAAATAAAATAGGAGGGAACTGTGTAGTATTCAATACAGTGCTTTATGACATTGGATATAACGCAGTTCCCCCCCTTTTCTTTTTACTCTCCACCAGGGCCGTCTCGACGTGGCACCTCATCCGGTGTTACATTTGTGGTAACATCAGAAGGTCTCGGTAAATCAATCTCCGGAATATTGTCATCATCATAAACATTTCCCGGACGTGTGGTTATCTCGATAACCGGATGTTCTTTTTTTTTCATGCGCATGTACTCCTTTCGAAGAATGTTTCGCAGATAGTGTTTGCATTTTTCTTTCTTTTTATCAAATTTTCTGTTAGAATATCAAAAGAAATCAAACTTAAAGGAGTTACATATAAATGAGTATTTTAAATGTTGAACATTTGACACATGGATTTGGTGACAGAGCCATCTTTGGAGATGTTTCCTTCCGCCTTTTAAAAGGAGAGCATATTGGACTTGTTGGGGCTAATGGGGAAGGTAAATCTACGTTTTTAAATATTGTAACAGGTAAGCTACAACCGGATGAAGGGAAAATTGAGTGGGCGAAAAATGTTCGTGTTGGTTACCTTGACCAGCATACAGTGTTGGAAAAAGGAATGACCATTCGTGAAGTGTTAAATTCCGCTTTTGCATTTTTATTTGACATGGAAGCGGATATGAACAAGATGTTTGAACAGATGGGGGAAGCTTCGCCAGAGGAAATGGAAAAACTTCTTGAGGAAACTGGAACCATTCAGGATTTGTTGGAGCAACATGATTTTTATGTGATCGATGCGAAAGTAGAGGAAGTGGCAAGAGCGTTGGGTCTTATGGATATTGGATTAGAACGTGACGTAACAGACCTTAGTGGCGGTCAGAGAACAAAGGTATTGCTTGCAAAATTGCTTTTGGAAAAGCCTGATATTCTGCTTTTGGACGAGCCTACCAACTACTTGGATGAAGAACATATCGCATGGCTGAAGCGGTACTTAATTGAGTATGAAAATGCATTTGTACTAATATCACATGATATTCCGTTCTTAAATGAAGTAATCAATATCATTTATCACATGGAAAATCAAGAACTCAATCGTTATGTAGGAGATTACGACCATTTTCAAGAGGTCTATGCAGTGAAGAAGGCGCAATTAGAAGCAGCTTACAAAAGACAGCAGCAAGAAATTAGTGAATTAAAGGATTTCGTTGCAAGAAATAAAGCCCGCGTGTCTACCAGAAATATGGCTATGTCACGTCAGAAGAAGTTGGATAAGATGGATGTGATTGAGCTTGCGGCAGAGAGACCGAAGCCGGAATTCAACTTCAAAGTGGGAAGAACTCCTGGAAGATATATTTTCGAGACAAAAGATTTGGTAATCGGATATAACGAGCCACTTTCCAAACCGCTAACACTTTCCATGGAAAGAGGAAGCAAGATTGCACTTGTTGGCGCAAATGGAATTGGGAAGACCACACTCTTAAAGAGTATTTTAGGATTAATTCATCCGCTTGAAGGCTCGGTAGAACTGGGAGAAAACTTGCTTATCGGATATTTTGAGCAGGAAGCAGCACCGGACAATGCAACTACATGTATCGATGAGATTTGGAAGGAGTTCCCATCCTATACGCAATACGAGGTGCGTTCTGCTTTGGCGAAATGTGGTTTAACAACCAAACACATTGAAAGCCAGGTGAGAGTGCTCAGCGGTGGTGAGCAGGCAAAGGTTAGACTTTGTAAACTGATTAATCGAGAAACTAATATTTTGCTTCTCGATGAGCCGACCAACCATCTGGATGTGGATGCAAAGGATGAGTTGAAGCGTGCACTTATAGATTACAAGGGAAGCGTACTTTTGATCTGTCATGAGCCGGAGTTTTATCGTGATGTTGTGGACGAAGTATGGGATTGCACCCAGTGGACAACAAAGATATTTTAAGAAATAACTTTTGCATACCGAATTAAAGCATAAAATAGCTGCTTCATATTGGAGCAGTCCAGCATGCTTTCTGGATGCCATTGCACACCAAGAACAAAGGTGTGTGATGGCATTTCTATTGCCTCTACAATTGCATCGCCGGTAAAACCGGAAACGGCGAGTCCCTTTCCGATTCGGTCAATGGACTGATGATGAAAACTATTTGTGTATGCAAAACTGCCAAGTATTTTATGCACTTTGCTTTCAGGTTCAAAGATTACCTTGTGGCTGATATCTCTGCGGGAGATGCTATTTTGCATGTGATTAATGGTTTCAAAATCAACAAGGTTAATATCCTGATATATTGTTCCGCCACATGCAACATTTAGTACCTGCATACCACGACAGATGGCAAGCACCGGTTTACCAGCCTCTAAAACGGCTTTCATAAGTCGAATTTGAAATAAATCCAAGGTAATGTCTGTTTTGCCTACATTTGTGGCGGGCTCCTGTCCAAAAAGAAGCGGTGTAATGTCTCCACCACCACAAAACAGAAAACCATCGCATAGCTCTATATATTCCTGAATAACCGTTTTTGATTTGATAAGAGGAAGCACAATCGGAAGTCCGCCCACTGATTTTACAGCCTGAATATATGCATCGCCTACAAATTGTCTATGATTTTCCAACCCACAAATAACAACACCAATTTTTGTTCTCATATATACAACTCCTTTAAAATAGAGTAGACTAGAATAATAGAATTTATGCAGGAGACTGGAAAAAAATGAGATTAATTGATATGCATTGCGATACAATTTGGATGTTAATGCGCGAGAAGCATGCAAATTTGCAAAACAGTCCATTTTGTGTAGATATTGAGAAGTTGAAGACTGCAGGTAGCATGGCACAATTCTTTGCATGCTTTATCTATTTAAATGAGATTGCTAGTGAAGAAAGATGGGAACAAGGATATCAGTTGGCATTAGATATGATTAAGAGAGGGAAAGCGGAGTTTGCTGCATGCTCAAAGGATATTGCATTGTCATTAAGTTATGACGAGTTAGTAGGGAATTATGCAAATGGAAAAATAGCAGCTCTTTTGACTATCGAAGAAGGTGGGATTCTAAATAACGACATAAACCGGCTCTATGAACTGTACAACCAAGGAATTCGTCTAATTACGCTCACATGGAATCACGAAAACTGCATCGGATATCCAAACAGTAAAGACGAAGCTATTATGGAAAAAGGCTTAAAACCATTTGGCGTTGAAGTGGTGGAAAAGATGAACGAGTTAGGTATGATAATTGATGTGTCACATTTGTCTGACGGTGGCTTCTGGGATGTTCTAAAGTACAGCAACAAACCAGTTGTGGCTTCTCACTCCAATGCACGAAATCTATGTAACCATCCACGCAATCTTTCGGATGAGATGATAAAAGCATTGGCAGACAAAGGCGGAATTGCCGGAATAAATCTGTATCCATATTTCATAAATAAGAGAGGAAAAGCGACAGTTGAAGATATCGCAGACCATGTGTGGCATATGTACCAAACAGGCGGGGAAGATTTCATTGCAGTAGGAACTGATTTCGATGGATTTGATGAAGGTGAATTAGAAATAGCACATATTGGTGCGATGGAGAAACTGTATGATGAAGTGAAAAAGCGTCGATTATCAGAACGGCAAATGGAGAAGTTCTGGAGTGGAAATGTGATGAGAGTGATGGAGGCACTATAAACTAAAATGCATTCGTTTTTTTGTTATATCCATCTTTTTCAGAAATTAGTTTCACGGAGGACGCATACTCGGATGGCGTCATTCCGCTAACTTTCTTGAATTGTCTTGAAAAATAGTGGATGGATGAATATCCGAGTTCGTCGGCCACCTGTGTGAAATTTATATTTTTAGAGCGTATGATTTCCTTCGCCTGTTCAATCTTTAAAAAAGAGACATATTCTATAATCCCTAGATTACAACAACGTTTAAATAGCTTATGCAGTCTGGAATGGCTGATAGAAAATTCTTTGCATACAGAAGCAATGTCGATGCCTGTAAGTATATTTGTTTGCATATATTTCACAATGTCATTGAATAATTGTGTGTCGCTTGCTTGTTTGGTAGATTTGAATTCAGTGGAACTTGAATGCAGCACCTGCATCTGAGAGGTGCTGTTTTTTCGAATCATAAGGATTAAGAATTGTTCCAAATAGAAGAATAACAACTGTCTTGTACCGAACAAAGCATCTCCCTTTAATGGTATTGTCTTAAGATATGGGTCATCCAGGCGACAGTCAAAACACTGACGTGCTTCTGAGATAATCTTTCCCAAAATATATTGTTCCTGTTGTCCGATAGTCATTTTCCTGTGTTTAAGAAGTTGCAAAATCTCATCACGGCATGCAAAAGAGACGATAACGGCATTAGGTGCTGTTTTATCGCCTATGTGCACAGTATGAAATTCATTTGGTTCATGGAAAAAAAGCTCGTTTGTATGTAAATGAATACGTTCTTCACCGGCAGTGATTTCCACATCACCTTTGTCTACATATATAAATTCCCAAAAATCGTGACTTTCCCCTTCAAAAGTAAAATTGCTGGCATATTCAAAATAATGAACACTAAATATTTTTTCAATTGTAATATCCTTTTGATTTGTAATTCCCGTATATGACATGACGAATTCTTCCTTTTTTATAGCATTTGTACTTATTATATCAAAAATACTTTAAAAGTAAATGATGAGATATAAAAATGTGCAAAAAAAATACAGTATCGTGTAAAGACAATGTAGAATATAAGGATTATTATTAAGAAAAAACTGTGTAACGGAGGGAGCATATGAAAAATCCATTTTTCGAACTTATTAAGACACTGAATCATATCATTATGAGTTTTGAATTGCCAGGTATAGTAATGTCTGCAATTCCTTATGGAAGCGGACATATTAATGATACGTTTTTAATGACACTTCGAAAGGACGATGGAAGTGAAGGACGTGTAATTATGCAACGTATGAATGATGCTATTTTCACACAGCCTGAGGAACTTATGGAGAACATTTTAAATGTAACATCTTACTTACGTGAAGTCATTATAGAGAATGGCGGAGATCCGGAGAGGGAGACCTTGAATGTAATTCGCACCAAAGAGGGCAAGCCTTATTTTATAGATTCCGAGGGGAACTATTGGAGAACTTATATTTTTATCGAAGGTGCAAGAACTTATGACCAGGTAGAATCTGCTGACGATTTTTACCAGAGTGCAGTTGCGTTTGGTAATTTCCAACGCTTGCTTGCAGATTTTCCAGCAGAGACACTCCATGAGACCATTAAAGGATTTCATGATACAAAGGCAAGATTTGAGGTGTTTAAAAAGGCAGTCCATGATGATGTATGTGGACGAGTAGCTTCCGTAAAGGATGAAATTAATTTTTATCTGGAACGTGAAGATGTT
Source organism: Faecalimonas sp. (assembly GCA_045654105.1). Classification (GTDB taxonomy): domain Bacteria; phylum Bacillota; class Clostridia; order Lachnospirales; family Lachnospiraceae; genus Faecalimonas. The sequence goes on from JAZOMR010000173.1 coordinate 28,362, forward strand.
GCAAACGTATTTGGGGACTTGCTCGCAAAGGGTGAAATACCTCTTCGTGTAACACATAATGACACAAAACTTAACAATATTATGCTTGACGATGAAACAAGAAAGGGCATTTGTGTCATCGATTTGGATACGGTTATGCCAGGTCTTGCCATGAATGATTTCGGGGATTCCATTCGCTTTGGAGCAAGTACAGCGGCTGAGGATGAGAAAGATTTAGAAAAAGTATGGTGTGACATGGAACTTTTTACAGCCTATACTAAAGGATTTCTTGAGGGATGTGGTGGCAAACTGACCGCGAAAGAGATTGAACTTCTTCCGATGGGTGCCAAGGTCATGACTTATGAGTGTGGTATGCGATTCCTGACAGACTATCTACAGGGAGATGTGTATTTTAAAACACACAGAGAGGGACATAACCTGGACAGAACACGCACACATATCAAGTTAATCAAGGATATGGAAGATAAATGGGATAACATGCATGAGATTGTAAGAGATATCCAGAGGCAGTTATAAGTTGAAGGAGGACTAAGACATGAGATGTATTACAAATGGGCGTCTGGTTTTGCCAGACAGTGTAGCTTCAGGAATGGCGATTGTTTTTGATGAAAAGATTAGAGCAATTGTGCCACAGTCCGAAATTAATGTGGAAGAATATGAAATAATTGATGCAAAAGGACATCTGGTAGCACCAGGCCTGGTAGACATACATATTCATGGATATCTTGGTGAGGATGCATCAGACGGAAGCGCGGAAGGACTGAAAAAGATGGCAGCTGGAATCGCAAAGAACGGGGTAACTTCCTGGTGTCCAACTACAATGACCATGCATAAGGATGTTATTGTAGAAGCTTTTGATACAGCAAGAAAAGTGAAGGCTGAAGAAGAGTGTTATGGTGCGAAAATCCTCGGTATTAACTGCGAAGGGCCATTCATTAACCCTTCTAAGAAGGGAGCGCAGCCGGAGGAATTTATTTTGCCACCGAATGGCGACTTTATCGTAGATAATGCAGATATTTTAAAATTATTTACAGTGGCTCCGGAAATGGAAGGCGCACTGGGTTGTATAAATAAGGTTTACGAGGATGGCAGAGTGCTTGTGTCTATGGGACACACCGGTGCTTCTTTTGATGAGGCAAACGAAGGCATCGAGGCAGGGGTACGCCATGCAACCCATTTATTTAACGCAATGACAGCCTTGCAGCATCGTAATCCGGGGGTAGTAGGGGCAGCACTTTCTGATGAAAGAGTAAGTTGTGAATTGATTGCAGATACCTTCCATGTAAATCCAGGCTTATATAAATTGGTTGCGAAGGCAAAAGGAGATAAGCTTTGTCTGATTACAGACTGTATGCGTGCGGGCGGTATGGAAGATGGAGATTATACTTTGGGTGGTCAGCATGTAATCAAAACAGGTATTCAATGCTTGCTTGAAGACGGAACTATTGCAGGAAGCGTTTTAGAGTTGAATGCAGCTGTCAGAAATCTAAAGGAGCATACGGAATTGCCACTTCATGAGGTGTTTGCCTGCGCAAGCTTAAATCCTGCGAAAGCAGTAGGGGAAGCAGACAAGATTGGTTCTTTAGAAGTTGATAAATGTGCGGATATTATGATTTGTGATGATGCAATCAATGTAATGACCACAATTATTGATGGTGAAATCTTTAGATAATTAGATTAGATATGAGGAGAATGACGATGATAAAAGCAGTTTTAGACCCGGGATATCAACCAATGGCAAAGGTGGTGTCTGAGTATCAGGAAAATGTTAAAAAAGTAGGCGGCGTTCCTATGGTAATTGCCGTAGAGAGAAATAAAGGATATATTTCTACCTATCAAATGGATATCTATGCAGATGGAACCGGTCATGATGAAGAGAATTACGGCGTTGCAGAACGTATTGTAAAAACCCTTCTTTGGTTATATGGCGGTTACAAGGTGACTGTTGCAGGTTCCAAGAAGATTTATGAAGGCTTGCTTGCGGCATACAAAGAAGGCGGAGCGAGAGAGTTTGATGCGAACTTTATGTCACGTGTGTACGAGAAACCGTTTGAAGTATTATATGTGGAAGATGTAAAGGATGCGCCAAAGGCTTACCAGGCAGCGGATTCTATTGGACGTCATTTGGATGGATGTCGTATCGGTTTTGATGCAGGCGGAAGTGATAGAAAGGTAAGTGCAGTCATTGACGGAGAAGCAGTGTATTCCGAAGAAGTTGTATGGTTCCCGAAATTACAGTCTGACCCGGATTATCATTATCAGGGTATCTTGGAGGCAATGAAAACAGCTGCTTCCCATATGCCTAGAGTGGATGCAATCGGTGTTTCTTCAGCAGGCGTTTATATTGATAATAAGATTATGGTGGCTTCTTTGTTCCTCAAGGTTTCAGATGAAGACTTTGAGAAAAAGGTAAAAACTATGTACATGGACATTGCAAAGGAAATTGGGGATGTTCCAATTGAGGTTGCAAATGACGGTGATGTAACAGCCCTTGCAGGAGCCATGGACTTGAATGATAACAATGTTCTTGGTGTTGCCATGGGAACCAGTGAAGCAGTAGGATATGTTGATTCAGAAGGAAATATTACAGGCTGGCTCAATGAGCTTGCTTTTGTTCCAGTCGATTACAATAAGGATTCTATGGTGGATGAATGGAGTGGTGATTACGGTTGTGGTGTGAAATATTTCTCACAGGATAGTGTAATCAAGTTAGCTCCGGAAGCAGGAATTGAGTTGGAGGAAAGCTTATCTCCAGCTGAAAAACTGAAAGTGGTTCAAAAATTAATGGCAGAAGGCGATGAAAGAGCTGCTAAAATTTATGACACAATCGGTGTGTACTTCGGAAATACGATTGCATACTATGCAATGTTTTATGATATCAAACACGTGATTATCATGGGACGTGTGACAAGCGGAGATGGCGGAACTATCATTCTTGACCGTGCAAATGAAGTGTTAGAAAAAGAGTATCCGGACCTTGCGAAAAAGATTACATTACATATTCCGGATGAAAAGAGCAGACGAGTAGGCCAGTCTGTGGCTGCAGCAAGTTTGCCGAGAATCTAATGAAAAAATGATATGGATGAGATTGGTTTTGAATACAATTTATGCTCCCTCATGAATTGTTGTTAAAACTGTTTATTATATCTCTATAGAAAACGAATGCGCTTTTCAGCCAGCATTCGTTTTTCTATTTATTAACTTATGAGATGGTGACTTTTAGAAAAATGTGTAAAATATATTGCAAGCATACTCTGTGCATGATATAAATAAGCAAAGGTGCAAACTGGCTTTGAAAGGAGATAACAACCAATGGCGACAATTAACCCATTTAAAGCAATTAGACCAAGTAAGGAAAAGGCATCCCGCATCGCTGCCTTGCCTTATGATGTATATAATCGTGAGGAGGCGAGGAAGGAAGTAGAGAGAGAACCCCTTTCTTTTTTGCGCATTGATAGGGCGGAGACGCAGTTTCCAGTTGGTTTTAACATCTATGATGAAAAAGTCTATCAGAAGGCACACGATATTTTGTGGGAGATGGTAGAGAATGGTGACTTCGTGATGGAGAATCAAGCCTGCTATTATATTTATGAATTGACCATGAATGGTCGTGTACAGGATGGATTAGTAGCCTGTGCGTCTATTGATGATTACCGAAAGGGAGTTATCAAAGAGCATGAAAAGACCCGCGAGGAAAAGGAACGAGACCGTATCAGGCATGTGGATACCTGCAATGCGCAGACAGGACCGATTTATTTGGCATATCGAGGGAATACAGTGATTAATAAGATTATCGCGACTAAGAAACAAGAAGAGCCATTGTATGATTTTGTTTCTGAGGATGGCATTCGTCATCGGGTATTTCGAATTGACTGCATAGATCACATTCGGGACATACAAAATGAATTTCAGAAGATTGAAGAAATATACATAGCAGACGGACATCACAGGGCGGCATCAGCAGTAAAGGTTGGATTGAAAAGAAGGGAGCGAAAATCCGATTTTGACGGAACGGAAGAATTCAACTTCTTTCTTTCAGTTTTATTTGCGGATGAGCAGCTGATGATCATGGATTACAATCGAGTAGTGAAGGATTTGAACGGCTACACGCCGGAACTATTTCTTGAAACGGTGTCAGATATATTTGATGTAATACTAGATGAATGCTCAGACCACCATCCAATGCAAAAGGGCGAAATTTCTATGTATCTGGATGGGAAATGGTATCGCTGCAAGGTGAAGGAGGCGGATAAGAGTACACATCCGGTGGAGGGACTGGATGTTTCTATATTACAGAACAAATTACTTACACCGATTCTTGGAATTGGTGATCCGAGAATTGATACACGAATTGATTTTGTCGGTGGGATTAGAGGATTGAATGAACTAGAACGCAGGGTGGCTGCAGATGCAAAAGTAGCGTTTGCCATGTATCCAACTTCCATACAGGAGCTGTTTGACGTTGCGGATGCGAATATGTTAATGCCACCGAAGTCAACCTGGTTTGAACCGAAGCTAAGAAGCGGGTTGTTTATACACGAAATATAAAAAGAGAAGGAGCAAAAAGATGCAATATCAAGTAAAAAGAATCGAAAACAGAAATCAAATTGAACAATGTGAGAAATTTACAATCAATCATTTTATGTGGGACAGCAAGCAGGAGCCAAAAGCATATGGCTGGATGGGATATGTAGAAGGGGAAGGTTTATTTGTAAAAATGGTTTGTGAAGAGACAAACCCGGTTTGCAGATATAAGAACCACAAAGACCCAGTATACAAAGATAGTGCTATGGAAGTTTTCCTTGCATTTCCGGAAGGAGAAATTAGCAACGACTGTATGTATACCAATTTTGAAATCAATTCACATGGTGCTATGCTTGCCAATTTTGGAGAGGGCAGACAGGGAAGACAGTTTATTACAGATGCGCAGTATGAAGAGACAGGCGTAAAGTCAACGATAGAGGAAGATAAGTGGTTCTTGGAAGTGCTGTTTCCGGAATCCTATTTGAACCAGATTTGCAAGTTCAATGAGATTAAGGGCGGGAAGGAATTCTATTGCAATTTCTATAAAATTGCAGAGGAAGAGGAAATTCAGCATTTCGGAAGTTTTTCTCCGATTGAGAGTGCGACACCGAATTTCCACTTGCCAGTGTGCTTTGCAAAAGCAGTAATTGTGTAAAAAATAAAAGGGATGTGATTTTGAAGTTATCACATCCCTTTCATTATGTCATGATTTTTATTTTTCATTTGCCTTTACTTCAGCCAGTTTCATTGCACGAACTTTGAGTGGAAGTCCAAATAAAGTAATGAATCCGTCTGCATCGTGGTGGTCATACATATCACCGGTTGTAAAGCTTGCAAGCGATTCATTGTATAAAGAATATGGAGAAGTAGTACCGGCTTTGATGATATTGCCTTTGTAAAGTTTGAATTTCACTTCACCTGTCACATATTCTTGTGTTGATTTTACAAATGCTCTTACTGCATCACAAAGTGGTGTGAACCATTTTCCTTCGTAAACGATCTGAGCAAGTTTGTTACCCATATCCTTTTTCGCTTCCATGGTAGCACGGTCTAATACTAATTCTTCTAATTGTTGGTGAGCTTCCATCAAGATGGTTCCGCCCGGTGTCTCATATACACCACGAGATTTCATACCAACTACACGGTTTTCTACGATATCGATGATACCGATACCATGCTTTCCGCCAAGAACATTTAATTTCTTAATAATATCGGATACTTTCATTTTTTCTCCGTTGAGAGAAGTAGGAATACCTTTTTCAAATGTCATAGTTATGTATTCGCCTTCGTCCGGAGCCTTTTCAGGAGAAACACTAAGCACTAATAAGTGGTCGTAGTTTGGTTCTTGACTTGGGTCTTCCAATTCCAAACCTTCGTGGCTAATATGCCATAAGTTACGGTCGCGGCTGTAGCTGTGGCTTGCATCAAATGGTAGGTCAATGCCGTGTGCCTTACAGTATTCAATTTCATCCTCACGAGATTGCATGGTCCAGATATCTGTCATTCTCCAAGGAGCAATGATTTTGATGTCCGGTGCAAGTGCTTTGATACCAAGTTCAAAACGGATTTGGTCATTTCCTTTACCGGTAGCACCGTGGCAGATAGCAACAGCACCTTCTTTTCTTGCAATTTCAACCAAACGTTTTGCGATAACCGGACGAGCCATGGAAGTACCAAGTAAGTACTTATTTTCATATACGGCATTTGCCTGTACACAAGGTACAATATAATCATCGCAGAATTCATCTACAATATCTTCTATGTATAATTTAGAAGCACCAGATAATCTTGCACGTTCATGAAGCCCGTCAAGTTCTTCGCCCTGTCCGCAATCGATGCAGCAGCAAATAACTTCATAATCAAAATTTTCTTTTAGCCAAGGGATGATGGCTGTGGTGTCAAGACCGCCGGAATATGCCAAAACAACTTTTTCTTTCATAATATATGCCTCCTAGTTTTTTCTTTATATAAGACTTTTACAATCAATATGCACACTATACTCCTAATTTTGCATAAAATCAAGAGAAAAATGAAAATTTATGCATAAAAATTTACATTTATATAAAAAAGTAATATAAAATGGGTTGCATTATAAATAAAAACTGTGTAAAATTAACTATT
>JAZOMR010000174.1:0-4590 GCA_045654105.1 Faecalimonas sp.
CGCACATGGATGTAACAGTGTTATAGCAACAAAGATGGCATTAAAGCTTGCCGACATAGCAATTACAGAAGCTGGATTTGGTGCTGACCTTGGTGCTGAAAAATTCATGGATATTAAGTGCAGAATGAGTGGTTTGAAACCAGATGCAGTTGTTTTGGTTGCTACTGTTCGCGCATTGAAATATAACGGTGGTGTTGCTAAGAAAGACTTAAACGAAGAGAATTTAGAAGCTCTTGCAAAAGGTATCGTTAACTTAGAAAAACATATTGAAAATGTTCAAAAATTCGGTGTTCCTGTGGTGGTTACATTGAACTCATTTGTGACAGATACAGAAGCCGAATATGAATTTATCCGCAACTTCTGCGAAGAAAGAGGATGTGAGTTTGCACTTTCTGAAGTGTGGGCGAAAGGTGGCGAAGGCGGAATTGCTTTGGCTGAAAAAGTAATCCATACATTAGAAACAAAAGAAAGTAATTTCAAACCAATTTATGAAGATGAATTATCTTTAAAAGATAAAATTGAGACAATTGCAAGAGAAATTTATGGTGCTGATGGTGTAGAATTTGCGCCTGCAGCAGAGAAACAATTAGCTAAGATTACAGATATGGGTTATGGCAATTTCCCAGTCTGTATGGCAAAAAATCAATATTCACTGTCTGATGATGCAGCATTGCTTGGAAGACCAACAAACTTCAAGATTCATATCAGAGAAGTATATGTAAATGCCGGTGCAGGATTTGTTGTTGCACTTACAGGTGCAATTATGACAATGCCTGGACTTCCAAAGGTTCCGGCAGCAAATGGAATTGATGTAAATGAAGATGGTGTAATTACCGGATTATTCTAGGAGACAAGTATAGTTATGGCACAATTAATTGATGGAAAACTTATATCTACACAAATTAAGGATGAGTTGAAAGCAGAGGTTACTGAATTAAAAGCGAAAGGCATCACACCTTGCCTTGCAGTCATTCAAGTTGGAAATGACCCGGCCTCTTGTGTGTATGTAAATAACAAAAAGAAAGCATGTGCATATATTGGCATCGAATCTCTCTCTTACGAATTAGATGAACAGATTTCACAGGAAGAGTTGCTTGCAATTATTGATGAATTGAATCATAACGAGATGGTAAACGGTATTTTAGTGCAGCTGCCATTACCAAAACATATTGATGAAAATACAGTTATTCATGCAATTGCTCCCGAAAAAGACGTAGACGGATTTCATCCGGAAACTGTAGGGAATATGTGTATTGGAAGTAAAGGGTTCTTGCCATGTACACCGGCAGGTGTGATTCAATTGCTGAAGCGTTCAAATATTGATATCGAAGGAAAAGAATGTGTTGTAATTGGAAGAAGCAACATTGTTGGGAAGCCGATGGCAATTTTATTGCTTCGGGAAAATGGAACAGTAACCATTACACATTCCAGAACAAAAGAGTTAAAAGAGATAACAAAACGTGCAGATATACTTGTTGCGGCAATTGGGAAACCGAAATTTGTAACTGCTGAGTACGTAAAAGAGGGCGCTGTAGTCATTGATGTTGGTATTCATCGTAATGAGAACAACAAACTCTGCGGAGATGTTGATTTTGATGATGTAATTGGAAAGGTAAGTGCCATCACACCGGTACCGGGTGGAGTTGGACCAATGACAATTGCTATGCTTATGAATAACTGCGTGGAAACTGTACGACAATAACAGAATTAATATTGAATTTTCATGCAAATAAAGGTATGATAGAACTAATGAAAATAATATGATCGGAGGCATATCATGTATCAAATTAAAAGAGCGGAAATGTTGGCTAACAACATCTATCTTATGGATGTAGAAGCGCCAAGAGTAGCAAAACACTGTGAACCAGGACAATTTGTAATCGTTAAGATTGATGAAAAGGGAGAACGAGTTCCTCTTACAATCTGTGATTACGATAGAGAAGCGGGAACAGTAACCATTGTTTTACAGACAATTGGAGCATCAACAGAAAAAATGGCACATTTAAAAGAAGGAGATTACTTCAGAGACTTTGTTGGTCCTCTGGGATGTGCATCAGAATTTGTAAACGAAGATATCGAAGAATTAAAGAAGAAAAACATTCTTTTTGTAGCCGGTGGTGTTGGAGCAGCTCCTGTTTATCCACAGGTGAAATGGTTACATAATCACGGAGTAAAAGCGGATGTTATCGTTGGCTCTAAAACAAAAGATTTGTTAATCTTAGAAGATGAGATGAAAGCGGTAGCAGGAAATTATTATCCATGTACAGATGATGGTTCTTACGGACATGCCGGTATGGTAACATCAAAGATTGAACAGCTTGTAAATGAAGAAGGGAAAAAATATGACCTTTGTGTTGCAATTGGACCAATGATTATGATGAAATTTGCATGTCTTACAACAAAGAAGCTGGAAATTCCTACAATCGTAAGTATGAATCCAATTATGGTGGATGGAACAGGAATGTGCGGAGCATGTCGTCTGCAAGTAGGAAATGAAGTCAAATTCGCATGCGTTGACGGGCCGGAATTTGATGGTCATTTAGTAGATTTTGACCAAGCAATGAAAAGACAACAAATGTACAAGACAAAAGAAGGTCGTGCATTGTTGAAGGTTCAAGAAGGTGATACACATCATGGTGGATGTGGACATTGTGGAGGTGACGAATAATGGCTGATGTATTAAAGAAAGTTCCTGTAAGAGAACAGGACCCAAAGGTACGTGCAACTAACTTTGAAGAAGTATGTTACGGATATAACAAGGAAGAAGCAATGGAAGAAGCTTCCAGATGTATCGGTTGTAAAAATGCAAAATGTGTACAAGGATGTCCGGTAGCAATTGATATTCCGGGATTTATTGGCAAAGTAAAAACCGGTGAATTTGAAGAAGCATATAAGATTATTGGTAAATCATCTGCACTACCTGCAGTTTGTGGTCGTGTGTGTCCGCAAGAATCTCAGTGTGAAGGCAAATGTATCCGTGGATTAAAGGGAGAACCTGTATCCATCGGTAAATTAGAAAGATTTGTTGCAGACTATGCGTTGGAAAATGATATCAAACCGGAAAAAGCAGAAAGTACAAACGGACATAAAGTGGCTGTTATTGGTTCGGGCCCTGCAGGTCTTACCTGTGCAGGTGACCTTGCAAAAATGGGATATGAAGTAACCGTATTTGAAGCGTTACATGAACTTGGCGGTGTACTTGTGTATGGTATTCCAGAATTCCGTTTGCCAAAACAAAAAGTCGTTGCAAAAGAAATAGACAAAGTAAAAGAACTTGGCGTTAAGTTTGAAACTAATGTTGTAATTGGTAAGTCAACAACCATTGACCAATTAATCGAAGATGAAGGCTTTGAGGCTGTGTTTATCGGTTCGGGTGCCGGACTTCCAAAATTCATGGGTATTCCTGGAGAAAATGCAAACGGTGTTTTCTCAGCAAATGAATATTTGACAAGAAATAACCTGATGAAAGCATTTGACGAGTCCTATGACACACCAATTGCTGCCGGAACAAAAGTTGCTGTTATCGGCGGTGGAAACGTAGCAATGGATGCTGCAAGAACAGCACTTCGTCTTGGTGCGGATGTACATATTGTATATCGTCGTAGCGAGGAAGAGCTTCCAGCCCGTGTGGAAGAAGTACATCATGCAAAAGAGGAAGGCGTTATCTTTAATCTTTTAACAAACCCAACGGAAATTCTTGTAGATGAAAATGGGTATGTAAAAGGTATGAAATGCGTGAAGATGGAGCTTGGAGAACCAGATGCTTCCGGAAGAAGACGTCCGGTTGTTGTGGAAGGCTCTGAGTTTGAAATGGAATTGGATACAGTTATTATGTCACTTGGTACATCTCCAAACCCACTGATTTCTTCAACAACAGAAGGTTTAGAAGTAAATAAATGGAAATGTATTGTTGCAGATGAAACAAACGGCAAAACAACCAAAGAAGGCGTTTATGCCGGTGGCGATGCTGTAACTGGTGCAGCAACAGTTATCCTGGCAATGGGAGCAGGTAAAGCTGGAGCACAAGGTATTCATGAATATTTAAGTAACAAATAAATTAGTTGATGCATGAATTAAGTAGGAGGGAAGACACGTATAAGTGAATCCCTCCTAAAATTTTGCTCAAATATGTGTCAATTCCTCATTTTTCTGATATAATAATATAACGAGATTATTTCACAGGAGGATATTTATGCAATTAGCAATGTTAACAGCACTCGGTGTTGGCGGCGCCACCATCGCAGGTGTTTTAATCGGATTTATCTTTCAGAAGGTTCCGCATAAATTTAATGATGCAATCCTTGGGTTCGCTGGGGGGATTATGCTTGCAGCGGCAGTTCTTGGTTTAATCATTCCATCTTTAGACGAAGGGAATGTTTGGATTACGGTTTTGGGTATTTTATCAGGCGCTATTTTTTTGAATATAGCGGATAAAATCACTCCTCATTTACATCATATTACGGGGATTGATCAGGAAACCCATTCTGAAGCACAGAATTCGTTGAATAAAGTTATGTTATTTGTTATCGCGATTGCAATACATAATCTACCGGAAGGAATTGCAGCCGGTGTTGGATTTGGTAGCGAAGA
>JAZOMR010000175.1:0-7769 GCA_045654105.1 Faecalimonas sp.
ACTATAGTGCTTTTGCACTTCATCAACCAATTTCATTGACGGAACATCTCCTGCAAATGCGTTACGCGCACTTTGAACTTCTCGTTTCAGATTGTCCCATTGTTCTTTCTTAGCAAGTATCCGCTGCAGGTTTGAAAGTCGCATCTGTTCATTCTGAAGAGTTTCCAACCGAACCTTTAATTGATTATATACCTGCAATTCCTCTGACCTTTTCTCCTGGAGTTTCTGCAAAGCCTCCGGAATTCCCTTTTGAGCAACTACTTTTCTGTCCAACTCTGTAATCTCATTTTTTCTCTGCGAAATACTACCGGTCTTTCTACTTGGTGTCAGACTATTTAGCAAATCCTTCAACCTGGCACTTGCTGCCTCAAAGCTATTTAAATCATTGGAATTATCGGTCAGATTTCCTATCTTCGCATTGATATCATCTGTAACGGAAGTCTCGCAATCCGCCTGTCCGATAAATACCGTTCGCATGAAAGACTCTCTATCCACCTTGAAAAGTTCCTCTCCAAGTTTGCCGGAATAATCATTGCTAATCAGATTGGTTTTCGCATCACGCAATTCAAACTCGTCCTGCTCATTGAAGGTTCTGGTAACGGTATACTCTTTTCCATCCACCTCAAATGTCAATTGTCCGCCGAACACTCCACCCTGCCAAGGCGTATATCGCTTGCGTTCGTTTTCCTCGATACTTCTTTTGCGTTCGCCTTCCAGCCCATAGAACATTGCTCGGATAAATGCTGCAAGTGTACTTTTTCCCCATCCATTTTCTTCACAAATGATATGAGTATCCTTTTCAAAATCAACAGTATAATCATGCAGCTTCCCAAAATTTTCAATATGACAACGAATCAGTCTCATAGTTACTGCACCTCCTCGCCGGCAATCACTTGAAGTCCATAGCGGATAATAATTGCCTTATCCTCTTCTGACAATGCAGTATCCTGCATAATCATACGCACATACTCACCCTTTAAGGATTCGTCTAACATATAATCTTCTGCGTTAATCTTTAAAGTTGTCTCGTCATAAATCTTAACAAAGAAATACTGTGATTGGAAACGCGCCAGAATGTAATCCACATCTTTTTCACATGCCACGTCCAATGTTCCTGTTAAAATAATTTTCACAAGAGATGTTTCATCGCAATCCATTTCTTCAAGTGCAGTAGCCACCTTCTCAATCATTTCTGAAGAAGTCCGGCAATCCGTAACATCTACCGAAACGGCATAAAGTTTTCTCTTAGCGAATGGCACAGACTCGTGGGAATATGTGCCATCTTCCTCATTCACATCAAGTAAAACAAAGCCATGTTCACCAACTTCATCAAAACCTCTGCCCTCCAAACAACCCGGATAACAGTATGAAGCACGTGCGTCCAGTTGTTCGTGCTTGTATGCATGGATGTGCCCTAACGCAAGATAATCTATATTTTTATTCTTCAGTGCTCTCAGATTGATGAGTTCTCCGTCTTGTCCATGCATCATAACAATATTGAATTTATCTAATTCAAGCATCAGAGACGCATGGGCAAGGCTCGTATTTTCGGCTGACAAATCAATGCCGGTAATTACAACCTTACCAAAATCATAGGTTGTCCAATTCGGCCCAAACATCTTTAAATTTTCAGGAATAATATCAAGATTAACGAGGAAATTATCGTTATCATGATTGCCATTTAAATAAAAAAATGTAATGTCCGGATGACTGTTTATCTGGTATAGCACGGCATTCTTTGTGGTCGCAGTAATGTTTTTCGTATCAAACATATCCCCCGCAATTAAAATGCCGAAAACATCATGTTCGGCTGCATGCTCCACCATTCTCTCAAAGGTATGTAGTATCTCTGTTTTTCTGATTTTTGCTTTGTCTTTATCTAGATTTGCACTCATTTTGGCATCCAAATGCAAATCTGCACAATGAATGAATTTCATGAAAGTGTTCCTTTCTAATCTTTAAATCTTACCTTCTTATTATATCAGTGTTCTGTTCATCTGTCATTTGTATTTTAAGTAAAGAATTTGCTACAAACAAAAACCACCGTTCCCACGATTTCTCAATCGCAAGTGCGATGGTTTTCACCTACATATACTTCTTATTCACTTTCCTTGGATATGGTCGTTTTTCATCTGTCAACTCCAAGAGATAATCGATACTGGTATCATGAAATCTCGCCAGTTCGATTAACACTCTTGTGGATATTTCTATATCGCCACGTTCATAATTACTGTAGGTCCTTTGACTACAATTCAACATTTTTGCAAGCTGAACCTGTGTCATATCTCTATCTTCTCTTAAATCTCTGATACGCCTGTACATTGCACTTCACCTCAATGCAATGATACAATATTATTCTCTCTGTGACTTCTGCTTAGCGAAGTTTTCGCTAAACTTACAAGAACTTCCTAAGCTTATCACGAAGTTCCTCCTCAATTGCAATCAGCCTTTTACAGATATCTTTTGCCGGCTCCTCTGCTGCCTTATACTGGTTCATATATTTGTAGAGAGACTTCACACCCATGTCACAGCCGTCTGTGATTAGTTCTGCAATCATCGCATCGCTATTGTCCATTCCCATTTTGAAACTAATCTTCAGCTTAGACATCCCTTTTGCCATAGGGTTTGGTTCTTTCTCATCAGATTCTTTATGATTCAACATGGAATGCAAATCATTTCCGAGCTTCTCATGATGTTTTTTGCTTTCTTCCAAAAGTTCTGCAAGCTCAGAGTCTGTGGTTTTGTCCATTAACTCGTCAATGGATGTAACTGCCATTTTACTTCCCGCATCACATTCTTGCAATAATTTAATCGTATCTGTTTTCTCCATAACACTTTACTTCCTTTCCATTTTTGTTAGTATATGGAGAAATCAAAATTTTACTCTTCTAATTTCCTCAATCAATGTAATATCTGCTGGCAACCACTCAACGTCACCCAATTCATCTCTTGTTAGCCATCTCGCCGCCTCAGCCTCTTTTAATACAATCTCACCAGCTACAATCTTAGCCCAGAAACAGTCCATTGAAAGGTGAAAGGTAGGATAATCATACTCAATAGTTTGAATCCATTCACCAACTTCAATATCAACTTCCAGCTCTTCTTTTATTTCTCTTACCAAGGCTTGATGAGGATTTTCTCCCTCTTCAATCTTTCCACCTGGGAACTCCCACATGCCTTTAAATTCACCATAACCTTTAGCAGTCGCAAAAATCTTATCTCTTTCACGAATAACCGCTGCTGCTACTCTAATCGTCCTCAAGTTTTCTCATTCCTTTACTTTTGATATACAGCTACCTTTGTAGCCTCCAATTTAAATGTAGCATCTGTTACAGGTCCTGAATAAATCTTAACGCTACATTCTCTGGTTTTTGGATTAAGGTTATATACACGATAGATTAAATACCGGAAATTAGGATCCTTCGATACCTCTATTTCATTTCTTGACATTTCAAATCCATCAGCATATCTATCCTTTGAGGCCTTTACTTCGATATGCTCTTCTTTTCCATCCTCATCCCAAGCACGTATATCATAACCTGCACCATCGCCTTCCTCCTTAGAAACGTGAACAGGAAGCTTCAGCCCTTTTTCCTTAGCCTCTTCCGTTAAAATATCAAACACAATTTCCTCACCAAGTGTTGCCGTCTTATCTTTTGAAGCTTGGACCTTTTTCCAATCCACCTTTCTTGCTACTCCGGTACGCTTCTTAGACTTCTTACCATGAATAAGACCATCATCCTCAAAGGTTATGCTAAAGCCTTTTGTAGAGGCATCCTCCATTTCCTTTACCTCTGCCTCTGTAAAATCCTCTTCCTTCGGAGAATCTAATGTTTCACCAACTGGAATACATCTTACATTTTTCATAAGGTTTTGAAAATCTGTAAAGGAAATCGTATTCATTCCATACTGATTCCAAAAGTGCTCCCATGTACGTGGCTTCTTTTTCTTGCTGTCCCACTCAAAGTTTTCTATAAATGAGTCGCCCTGTTTTATTGGAGGATCAATGATAAATGCGTGAGAAATTGTAGCTACCACATTACCCTGATCGTCTATAGGCTCAATCTTCTCAACGTAACCGCCTCCATAAATCTCAAATTTTCTATCTTTTGTAATTTTACCTGGGTGCCTGTTCAAAACAAAGGCCCCCACCTCAACTCTATTAAATTGTCTTGTATTCCAGCCATACGAAGTGATATCGTCTTGGTACTTTAATGCACCATCAACCACCTTGCCATGGTCAAATATGAACGCCTGCTGGCCTTCAACTGCTTCTGGAAGAATCTTAAAAACATCTGACATATAAATTACCTCCTTTTTAATCGGGACATTTTTTTGTTCTGCGTTAATTTTAGCACATAGATTTTTATACGTCAACACCCAGGACTTAAAATTGTTCTGGGTGTATTTTTTTGAGAGTAGACATATTGTTTCCACGTGCGTTGTGGTCTCAATAAAGATGCATTGCACTTTGACTGTGTTCTTCTTGTTCACACTGTCTCATGACCAATTCGTACGCTGGCAAAATAATTTTCTCATATCTTGCACCAATATACCTTTTATAAAATTCTTTTTGTAATTCAGAAATATAAGATACTTTATCGATAAAATCATTTATTTGATCCATATTGATTTTTTGAGCCATTCTAACTATTGCTTCATTGCACTCGCTATTTTCTGACGCCATAAGGAAATCATAATAATTAATTTTTCTTGCATTTTGCTTAATTGCAGATGTTGGAAACTGGTAAACTCTAGCATTTAGTTCATCTTCGTCTTCTATAACTCCTCGCATTATTTTTTCATCTGCCTGTGGCAACAAACAACTGCCACAATCATATATCGGTGCTAATTCCGATGTCTGTGAAATTGAATTAAATATAAATCCCCAATTCCCGTTATGTCTATCAAAATTCCCAAGCAGAGCATCCGCTACAAACACATTCCAAAAATGTTCTAAAAGTAATGTTGGTTCTACAAACTGTTGTTTCTCAATTGTTTCTAGGATATCAGATAACTCTGTCCCACTACCATTGTGCTCTGAATCTATTACTGTATTTTTAATGGAACAGAAATCATATAAAACTTTTCCTTCTACAGTGAAATCTTTACATGCACAAACAATTTTTTCTTTGCCGTTCACCTCAAATGTACCAAGCATTGTCTTTTGTGCCGATATCCCTAACATATTAAAAATACTACTTGCAATATGCTCACTAAAACAACTATTGGTATATGATAATTCAGTTGGCTTCTCTTTCGCAGATGGCGGGAATTTGAGCATATACTGTTCACCATCATACTCAACAGCAATCTTTTTGCCATTCGCACCATTATAAGCTTTTCCTATTACCCTTTTACACTGTGTGAAATCAATCATTCATCTCACCTCCACAAATATTTTTTTCTTAAATAATCTGCATGTTCAGGTGTTATAATACCATCGCTAATCTCTGCCATATTAATACTTCCATACAATTCTCCCCAAAAACAATCAAGTAATCGAGAATTATTTCGCAATGCTTCCTTATATGCATCGAGGTCATGCTGGAGATATTCTGGCAAACCATACTCATATGACCTTTCGCGTACAAGCTGAACACGTTGCTGTTCCTCTTTCTCAATAATTACAGTCTCAATCAACGATTCCATTGAAACATTTAATACTTTTGCAATTCGATATAAAGTTTCAGCGGAACACTTTTCGATACGACTTTTTCCACTACACAAATCATTCAATGTAGCATGTGGCAAGCCACTCAATTTCGCAACTTTATATTTTGTCATTCCACTTTGTCTAATAATTATATTAAGATTCATTTCCATCACCAGTTCTATTATATCGGTATGCCGAAATAGTGTCAAGGTTCATTTATATACAAAAACAGTTGCCGAGAATTCCTCGGCAACTGCCATATGCGATTTTCCTGCCCTTAGGAAAATCGTTTGTTTAACCGCCTTGAAATGCACACGGTTAAACTCATCGTTTATCTTTCTGCAACAAGGTTATTACCTCAACATGCACAGTCTGGCAGAACTGGTCGCAAGCCACCGCCTTCACAACTCTGTACCCTTTCGCCTGCATCATTTCCAAGTCTCTCGCAAGACTCGTCACCTTACAAGAAATATACACAATCGTATCCACACCATAGTCCAATATCTTCGGCAGCGCCTTCGGATGAATGCCGTCTCTCGGCGGGTCCAACACAATCACGTCTGGCTTTTCCTCAATCTCATCCAGTACTTCAAACACATCACCAGCCAAGAACTTACAATTGGTAATGCCATTGTGCTTAGCATTTTCATTGGCAGCCACAACCGCTTCTTCCACAATCTCTACGCCAATAACCTTTTCAGCAACCGGTGAAAGAATCTGACCTATGGTTCCCGTTCCACTAAACAAGTCATAGAGCGTTTTCCCTTTCATATCCCCAAGGTAATCTCTGGCGGTACTGTACAAAACTTCCGCCGCTCTTGAATTCGGTTGGAAGAAGGAAAATGGAGTGATTTTAAATTCCATGCCAAGCAGTTTTTCATAAAAATAATCCTGCCCATACAGCACGCGTGTCTCATCGCTCTGCACCACATCTGATAACGAGTCGTTTAAAATGTGCAAAATACCAACAATCGTTCCTTCTAACTCTAGCGCAAGTAACGCGTCCACAAGTGGTGTCAAATCGTATTCTTCCTGTGTTGTTGTAACTAAGTTAACCAGAATTTCACCGGTAATATCTCCACGGCGAAGCAATAGATGACGCAGATATCCTACGTGCTGCATTTTCTTATAATAGGAAACATTTCTCTCCTTAAAATAATCCAACACACAAACCAGAATCTTTGTCATATCCTCATGTACCAGCTTGCAGTCAAACGCGGTCAGTACATCATAAGTGCTTCCTTTCTTATGTAGCCCAAGGGACAAAGGTCCGTCTTTAAATTCATCTCCAAAAGAAAACTCCATCTTGTTACGATATGCAAATTCCTTCGGGCTTGCTTTAACGCCTTCAAATTCATAATCACCTATAATGGCAGCATCCAGGATTTCCTTCACCTGCTGCTCCTTCATCTTCATTTGGTCTTCATAAGACATGGTTTGGTACATGCATCCACCACATGCCGGAAAGATACTGCAAACCGGCTCTCTCGTTTCAAGTGGTGATCTCTCCAGCACCTCCAAAAGACGACCTTCTGCCTTCCCTTTTCGTATTTTATTGACAGCGAATTTAACTTTCTGTCCTGGAATACCATTCTTAACAATGACCTTGTTTTCTTCTCCCTCTACAGATACAATTCCCTTATTTGGAAACTCTACTTTTTCTACTAATCCTTCATAAACTTGTCCTTTTTTCATCTATATCCTCCATATAGAGTTTGCTTGCAAAGCAACATCTTCATTGTACGCGCCCCTGCGCATCCCTGCGGAGCGTTTTTGTATCATAAGAAATCACAACATTTCTTATGATACAAAACTCGCCCGCGCTATCATCCGCGAGCGAGCCTCATTTAGATTTCGTCTTCTTCCTCAAAATAATCGTCTTCAAAATCATCCTCGAAATCTTCATCAAAATCTTCCAGATAATCCGGTGTAAAGTAACGATATACTGCATATGCAATTCCTGCAATTGCAACCACAGCGCCTACAATGGCGAGAGTCCAAAGAATGGTCTTTTTAATCTTATCGTCGTCTCGTTTCTGTAAAATCTCATTTAATTTTGTTGCAGAAATGATATCTTCAATCTTATTCATGCTATACACCCTTTCTATTTTTT
>JAZOMR010000176.1:0-6985 GCA_045654105.1 Faecalimonas sp.
CCCCATAAAAACATACTTCGATACGAGTCCACCTTTCCAGTAACCAAACATTGTCATTGCCGCATCGAGTTCAAAGGCAATCAAAGGTAAAAGCGCACCGAGATATAACCATCTATCTTTTTCTTTGGTTGATACGAACTCTTTCACAAGGCAAACAATCAAAACCATATTCGCTACAGTTTGAACCAACACCCAGAAAGGAAGGATATCGTAAAAGAATATATCAGTCAAAATTGGAAGAGCAAATAGCACAGTATCTATTGCGCCCAACACTGTTGTCGTTATGACACCGATTCGTTTTGTCGCTTTAAGAACATACGAAATACTCGACGAGAAAAACAATAAATAGAATATTACGGAAGATTCCAAAAGAATCGTATTGGAAACAACCGAGTCATTCCAGAAGAAAACACCGTCGGAGCTGTATATAAAATAGGTGCCGGCAAAAATAATTGTCAATCCGAGTAGCCAAATAATCTTGCTATATCTTGTATGTATGAGCGTCGAAAATAATGCTGTACCCAACATAACGAGAGAAATGATAACAAAAAAGGTTCCGACATTTCTCTGTTTTTCTCCCATTGAAAGAATCTCTTTTTCAAAATCTATATTTCTCCAAATAGCTACATTGGAAAGCATCTCATCAACCGCGGTTTCATTTCCAAAGCGATGGGGATTGTGAATCACGAGCTCTATCGGTTCTGTTAAGTCACTTATAAACGAGTGCGCAAGCCACATTTCACCACATACAGATGGGCCAAATAAAGGATTCTCAGTATCATGCACATAAGGTTCGTTTTCGCCCTCATAGACCGTTACATTGATATGGTCCATATAAAAGGCAATCGGTATATCGGCTCCCAAAGGACCGATATATTCTCCGTCGGGAGCAAGCATATGAAAAATACCACGCAGAGTCACATCGCCTTTTGTAGCCGGAATATGCTGCCCCTCTATGATATTCTGCCACTGTCCATTGCCTATGCGATATTCACCTTCAAAATATACCTGTGCAGATACAGCCGGAATAGCTTCGTTACTGCTTGCATTACTTATCCAAAGCAGTGCTATTGCAACGAGTAATATAAGTATAATACCAACTGTTTGAAATGGTACTTTTTCAATAAATTTCAATCTGTTTTTTTTGGCAGACATCAGTACATCTCCTTTTCAAAGTATATAGCATGCCCATGTTATACCATATGTGCATTATAAAACCATTTTGTTGAAATAGCAATATATTCAGTTACTTTTACAGCAGATTGCATCATAATATAAATGTATATAACTGCAGGCATAGAAAAAGGGAAACCTATCCTCCAAGAAACAGCTACGAGCCACCGAATTTCGAAACAAAAAAAGACAGCCTGGAATGCAAGCATTCCAGGCTGTCTTTTTATATTTCTCACTCTGCTCGTAGCTAACGTGACTATTCCCACTCTATGCCTTAGTTTTCACTTTTGGTAAAATGACATCTTTTTTGTGGGGTTTTGTACAGAAGTTCGCTGTATTATTTTGTGTTGCTTGTGGTTGTTTGAAGTATTAGAATCAAACTAGAATCAATGTGAATACATTCCAAAGAACCTCTTACACTAATTCTAGTTATTTTATCTCCATGGAAACCTTCATACAAATTTTGACAGGTCTGGACGCCGGCGCTTGAATTCTCATCTGCCCCGGTATCGGGCATGTATGTTCCTTTTGATGAACTCTGTCATAATATGCGGCAAACACCTCAAATTTGATTCCTTCCGATTCAGCCTTTTCTCCTAATTTTCGTAAATACAAATCCACTAACTTCATGTCTGTATAATTGCATGTTGCTATTTGGTATGTACTAGAATCTTGTCCCCAAAATCCCTTTCTGATAATTTCCTCTTTAAAGGAAACTCTACAATATTTATTAAGATAGGATTCGATTACTGTTCTTATAACAGTACACCCATTACATTTCTCATACTCTCCACTTAATGCCACATTCTTTAACATCTGTTTCATGCGTTCAATATCATACCTAACATATGCATCAATTTCGGCATTTGCGGCTTCCTCCGGCGTTCTTAAACTTTTTTTAATTTCGTCTTGAAAATCCATACGTAATTCTCCCTTCTCTTATAAGTGATGGAAGCTTGATACCCCTTCACTACTTCCATACTGTTCCACAAGCCTCTGCGCTTCCCTCCTCATCTGCTCTACTACCGATTCCGGTCCTACAATCTTTGCGCCTTCACCCAAAGCGATTACCCATGCCAAAAATTGTCTGCTCACCGCCACTTTCACATTTACATAAAAATGTTCACTATCTGCCTTAAGCATCATAACATCTTTTCCAAAACGATCTATCATAACACCGGCCAAATCATTTTTGCACAAAATCTTGACATTTTCCTCTTCGCCGGCAAACATTCCAAACATCTTCTTCGCATATGCTCCCATATCAAATCTTATAAAACTTGTCTTTCCTTCTCTTCTTTGAGAACTTAATTCTATACTTAACATCTTATCCACACGAAAATGCTTGATTTTATCTTCCGCACTATCAAATGCGACCATATAGTAATTTTCATCATCCCACGATAATGCCCACGGACTCACTTGATACATCGCACCATCCCGTCTAAGCACCTGCTTTTTATTCACATCCCAGTTAAAATATTTAAAGGTAATTTGCACATTGGCGGCTATTGCAGAATGTATCCGATCCACGTTATAGTAAATGCTCTCATTTGCGGTTTTGATACGCTCCGTTGTATATACCTGTCGTTGCAATTGTGATGCTTCGTATTTACTAGCAAGGCTCTCTATTTTCTTAATTAACTCATTTGACTTTTTAGCAGTAATAAATTTCGCTGACTGAACTGAATCTACCAACAGTTTTAACTCCGCAAGTTCAAACTGTCGGTTTCCAATATAGTAATAATATGTTCTTTCCTGCTGCTCTCCAATGATATCCAAGCCATATTGCCTTAAACTTTCAATATCACTATAAATGCTCTTGCGCTCTGCTGTGATTCCGTAAGCCTCTAAGGAGGATATAATTTCAGCCATAGTAATACTATGTGTTTCATCTGTTTTTTCTAAGAAAATCTTCATCAAATATATAATTTTTAGTTTTTGATTGCTTCCCTTTGCCATACGAACCTCCAAACACTTTTATAAACCTATCATATCACCTAACTGTCAAATCGTCTACTTGGAAGTACATGCATTGGGACTTGATTATACTTTTCTCTTAACTATGACGCATCTGCAAACAACTCTGTAAGTACTCTTGGTGTATACAGTCTTTGGTCTAGTCCTCGCATCTGTTTTAAAGCTATTTTCAACTTCTCTATCAACTCATCATTTGCCAAAACTTGAATTGCCGCATTCACTTTTTCGTGTTCATCTTTGATTTTCCGTCTTCTCATCCTACAATCTTTTAACATTTTATACACTTTGTATCCTTTTGCTGCATCTAGATTGTTAAATTCAATATAATGCATAATGTCACATATTTCTTTATCCACTTCTGATAACATATAATTCAAATTCACACGATACTGTTTCAATTGTGAACTGAAGCTAATTAAATTTTCGATATAGCCATTCCAATCCGTATCCATATTATCAAATCTTGTTTGTGCGTATTCTTCTTTACTTAGATCGAAATACTCTTCCTCGGTTTCTAGCTCATTTGAAGCTTCCTTCAAAATAAATTGGTATCTCTGCATCGGCTTTACTGCATTTTGAATTACATTGTTTGCCTTTGCTAAAGTGAATTTTGTAGCAATTTCTTCTTTGTTAACTACAACAAGTTTATTCATACTATTCAGGGCATAACAACTTCCGTATGTATCGGTGATATAATATAATTTTTCTCCCATGCTTTCCGACTCCTTTAATATCTTTTATCCAAATATCAAAATCCCAAGGACAATGATAACTCCCAATGCTGGACAAGCTCCCGCAACAATAGCAAGCAACGCCCATATCCACCAATCAGATGAACTTCCTGAAGAGTGACAAGAATTAGCCCCTTTATAATCTACATAGCTATCAAATGCATCATATTTTCCATTTCTGTTCCAATCGTTCATAACCATTACCTCCAAAAAAATAGAATCAAGAGAAGATATTATTTCCTTTTCTTGATTCCATTATATTTTCTTGTTTGTACCAAAAAACGGTCTTGCAATACAAACTTTTGTTCTTTATTGTACAAAATCCATCTTTTTTTCTTTCCATCACTTTTTATTTTCCGACAAAAAAGAAGACTAAGCATACTCGCAAAGTCTTCTATCTTCCCCACATTCTTTCAAGAGTAGAGCCATCAAAATTAATTCCTGATGGCTTATATTCCGTATTTGATTTTATTTATCTTTCTTTACATAATATCCATTTGTTACTCTTTTATTTAACTCTTTTGCGTCACACTTTCCTGTGTTCAAATCAATAAATGCCTGTCTGTAATCTGTATTTGGAGGTGCTGGTTTTGTAGTTTTATCTTTAATTATTTGATACAGCAACCATCCTAATCCTATAACGATAAGTAATCCACCCATTTTAAAACCCTCCTTATCCTTTATACTTTTTGTTTGTATCCGTGTATCTTAGTCCATCTGTTGACCAATAGGTTTTATCACCTCTTCGTCTACATTCGTCTCTGTATTGTTGATTACCAATTTCCTCCTTAATAAGTGGTATCCCGATAAAGATAATAAATAAAATAATAAACATATCTCATTCCTCCGATTTCTTTTGTTTGATTACATTATATCGCCATGGGAGTCCTATAAAAAGGACTTGCTTGTCACATTGTTTACAACGTTTATGACTTGCATTGCATTGCAAGCTTTTTAATAACCCATTCCGTTTTTTATAATCCTTATGTTTCAAAACTTGTTTCATTTTTCATTTCATTATCAGAAAAAACGCCACTTTTCAAAACACCTTTACTGATTTATTTTAAAACATTAACCATGCCATTGGATTCATTGCTTACATTTTGTGAAGCACTGCTTACTTTTTTCAGGGCACTGGTTATTTTTTATGCGTGTTAGTCTTATAATCTCACAACGAAATTGAGACTAAAGTGGAAATCAGCAAAAATTATCCACATTATTAAGAATAGTCTCACCAATCTCATGAGACTGATGAGACTAACGTGAGACTATGTGATACTATTTTACAATTTATTTGGCGGTATATCATTATCTATCAACTACCCATCAACTAAAATCACGCCCAATACGGAACATACCGTCTCATCTTCGGAGCTGCATTCTCATCAGATAATTTAATATATCCACTCTCCATTGTGTCCTAGATAATTCTCGAAATAATTGCTGCAACTTCTATTGTCCAACTGTTATATACTTCTGATTCCTGCTATTTGCCTTATCCGGAACAGTCATTGCAAGCCTACCTTGCTCCAATAACGGATTAAGATATCGCCGAACAGTTTTCTTATCCTTATATCCCAACATATCTGCAATTTCCACCGCGCTTTTAGGCTCCGCGCAAAACGCCAATATCTTCTGCGCTTTTTCATCCACTGACGGAATAACTGGTGGAATAACTGGTGGAATTTCCTCAGTTGATACCCTAGTAAATGGAATTGAAACAACAATAGAATTTTCCCTGAATTCATATGTTTCTTTACCATAAACCTCAGTAATCTTTGGAACACCACGACCTGTACGCTCACTTATATGCAATTGCAGTAACATATCTGATAATTTTTGATTTACCGGTACAGATTCACCCGCAAAAAATCCTTCCATTGTCTGTCCTGGCGGAATTGTTCCCCTAGACAAAATCTCTATTCTATCAGAAAACGCTGTAATCATCGGCGCATTTCCAGTCGTCCATTGATTATGCACAAATGCATTTATCATCGCTTCACGAAATGCATCTTCATCAAACAAAAGAACTTCTTTGCGCTCCACTTTTCTGCCGCGCTCATCCGCCTGAGGAACATTCAATACACCACCATATTCAAGAACCTTATCCAATGACATCAGCAAGCAAGTGTTTCCAAATTCACGGACAGAATACATCGTGGATGTTTTATCCTTTCCATTAAAAATTGCAAAACGGATTGGAATACCGCTGTTATCGGACATTAACTGAGCTAGCATATTATATTTCCCATTGTCCATAACAAATCCAAGATTCTTTTTAAAAGTTTTTCTATTTAGTGTAATTCCCTTTGACGCATAATATACGAACAGCTTTTCAAATGTTAACTCCTGATTTTCCGCTTCTGTATTACAAATCGTAGGTAGTCCAACTCTCAACACGTGAAATAGATTCGACTCTCGTTCTGGATACTTGCTCAGATTCACTTTACTTGAGCCAATACGCAAATACCTGTTATTGTCAAAACTGGTTGGCACTTTGACTGCAGCGGGAATATCTAAAACAACAACTCTTTTTCCTTCTATAGTAATTTCATGAAAAGAAAAATTATTATCCGGAAAAACCTGCCTAGCAAGATAATGTTCTAGCGGCTCATTTTTGACGTCAACTGTATAA
Source organism: Faecalimonas sp. (assembly GCA_045654105.1). Classification (GTDB taxonomy): domain Bacteria; phylum Bacillota; class Clostridia; order Lachnospirales; family Lachnospiraceae; genus Faecalimonas. The sequence goes on from JAZOMR010000176.1 coordinate 6,520, forward strand.
TCAAAAGTTGTCCCAACAATTTCATGAGTATCATTAGTAACTCCCCACACCAAATATCCAGAATCACGTCCTTCTAAAGCTGCCGCATTTGATAAAGAAGAAATATACTCTCCGATACCAACCGGTTCATACCAATTGGTCTTGAATTCATACCAATTTGCTTCCCTTGGATATTCAATTAATTCTTTTACTTTTCTTTTATAATCCATATAAATATCCACCCTTTCTATCTTGGACTAATTTTCTGTTTTCTACTCATCACACTTCCGTAGAATAAATTTACACTTCTCAACTGGATAAGGCACCGTTAATCGAGTATGTTGCACTACAGATACCACCTCCGCAACAACCTCCTGATTCTGTGCTCCTACCGGGACTATAACCTTATCACCAATTTTCAAACTTGTATCATTAGTTCTATAATGATACGGATAAGAACTATTTTCATAAACCACGCCACAATAAT
>JAZOMR010000177.1:0-24804 GCA_045654105.1 Faecalimonas sp.
TGCTCCAGCCAAAAAGCCTACCATTGCATTCTTTGTAATACTTGGACCATTTTTACTTCCGATTTCACCTTGTTCAATAATCTTAGGCGGAGTAACTTCCATCTTATCTCCGATAAATTCAGAAGCCACAATTGACAATTCGTCAACAACTGCTTTCGCCTGCTTAGCATCATTCATTGTCACTGTAATGAAAAGCAAACGTGTATCTTCCGGATTATCAACGGAAATTCTTCCCTTCAAAGCCTTATGTCCCATCTTCAAACCAAGATTTTCAATTACACTCTCCAATACAGGTCGGCTGGTAATCAGCACAGAATAATCCTTTGTAAGTGTACTTCCAATCTGCAAATCTGTCAAAGATGTTAATGTAGTCTCCTTTGTCAATACCAGCATGGTTGACGTTGATGAATATGTAGGCTCGATTTTAAAGAACGTATATCCGGCAACCAGACATGCTGTTACAACAGCCGCTATAAGAATCAGCCAAATTCTCCTGAACAATGCATACGCAAGCCACACTAAATCAATTTCTTCCTCAAATGTTTTGTTATTTTCCATTCCCTTTTCCTTTCCTACACTTTCATACTGGTCAATATGTCCTGAGCATTGCCGTATAAAAGTTTATCTTGATATTGTAATTCTAATTTCTTTTGAAGCCATTCCAATCTGTCATCAGACATAGGAGGGCGCGCTTTCATATCATGCATATCCGAAGCCACAAAATCAATGATACCTTTTTTTAACCACTTTTTAACATTGCGACTTTTTGCATCAAATAAACCGCCTTGAAATGCGCCAACATTTACCTGTAATAAGCCGCCCATTTCTTTCAATTCGATTAATTTTTCAATATTATCCACACAGAAATATCTCTCTATATGGGCAAATATCGGTATGTAACCATGGAATCTCAAATCTCTTGCAGCCTTACATAGCACCTGGTAGGACACTTCCTGCTGAAATTCAATTAATACATACTGAGTTCCCGCAAGAGTAAGTACCTTTCCTGTCTTTAACAGTTCCACGGTTTCTGAGCTGTAATAAATTTCATTCCCAGGATAGATATCCATCGAAATTCCATATTCTCTTTGCAGTCTCTCTTTTGCTTCCTCACAGAGTTTACAGATAACTTCTGCTGTCACTCCCTCTTTCCAAGGCAGATAGTGTGGTGTCGCAATGACTGCTTCCACTCCACATTCAGCACTTTTCACCAGCATTTGAAGAGACATATCCCAATCTACTGCTCCATGATCTACCCAAGGTAAAACATGTGTATGCATATCTGTTTTCACACAAATTCATCCATTCTTAAATGCTATTTCTCTGAATTAACATTATATCATTTTTATTTCTATGATTCAAGACCTTTATATGCAAGATATGAAACAACTTCAACATGTGGCGTGACTCTTTGATGAACACGTTTTCATCGCCACGTCACACGCTGATGAACACAATTCCGTGTTCACACCCTCAGTAGTTACTTCTTCCTTATTATCAACAATCACTGCCAGCTTTTTCTCCATCTTATGACACCATTTTTCCTTTCTCTGAATTCTTTTCCTTAAACTGTTCTTTTGCATTTGGTACAACACCACTCTGATTTCCTTTCAGCACAAAAGTCAGTTTATAAGGATCCGGGCTACCGTCCTCGTTATATCCACCAACCAATACTCTGTCGATGATACTTTCAAAAACCACCCTGTCGAATTCATCAAGAATCTCTTCATTTTCTAATGTCTGACGAAGTTCCGCCATTCGCTTTTCTACATCTTTTTGTTTGTTGATACTCTCGTTTAATAACTGTTTCTTGCCTGCGAGGGTATGAAGCTTACGATTAAATTCAATCATTTTATCGTCATACACCTCTTTACTGATTGTACCATCAATCAGCATATCTGTCATTCTACTTTTTTTACTTTCCAGCGAAGAAATATCTTTGTCAATCTGCTGTCTTCTGCGAACGTCCTCATCATTCGTAAGAGAACTTTCCACTGCAGCCATTACAATCTCCAATACATCTTCAAAATTTCCTGCCAAAAGACCAAATGCTTCTACAAATGCTCCCTCTAGAATCACTTCATCAATCGCCTTACAGTTCGGACAATTCTTGATGCCGTTCTTCGTTGCATTCATACATTGCCATACTGGTTTCTCATAATGTGAATTGCTGTGCCTTGTGCGCCTCGTCAATTTATGTCCGCAAAAAGCACATTCACACATACTGCTGAACGCATATTGTCTGGTGTATCGCTCTCTGTTTCCCGTCGTTTCCACCACTTTGTTTTTGGCTCTTTTTAATCGAATTCTTTCCGCTTCATCCCACACCTCTCTGGAAACAATGGCTTCGTGATGGTCACGGATATAATATTGCTCTTCCTCTCCCATATTAGCCAGTCTGCGTTTGGAAATCGGGTCTGTGGTAAATGTTTTTCCAAGAAGAATATCTCCTTTATACTTTTCGTTCCTGATAATTCCCATTACTCCGTGAGTATGCCAACTTACTTCACCCTTCTTATTCCTCTTTCCGAGTTCCATCAAACGATTGGCAATCGTGGTTGTTCCATAACCCTGCAAATACATATCATAAATAAATCTGACAATCTCCGCTTCTTCCTCATTGACTGTTAATGTTTTATCTTCCGGATGATAATCATATCCAAGACAACCATTAAAACCAATCAACTCTCCACGCTTCATCTTCATTTTTAATCCCATCTTCACATTCTGCGAAAGGGATTCCACTTCCTGCTGTGCAAGGGAACTCATAATTGTAAGAAGCAATTCTCCGTTCATATCCATTGTATTGATATTTTCTTTCTCAAAGAAAATGGCAATGTTGCGTTCACGGAGCATTCTTACGTATTGAAGTGTATCCAGCGTATTTCTTGCGAATCTGGAAATAGATTTTGTCAGCACCATATCAATTTCTCCGTTTTGGCACTTTTGAATCATCGCCTGAAAGCCCTCTCGCTTATCCACCTTTGTACCTGTGATTGCTTCATCTGCAAAGATTCCGGCATTTACCCAATCTCTGTTTGCCCTGATTTTTTCTTCGTAGTGCACTTTCTGTGATTCAAAACTGCCAAGCTGGTCATCATCGTCCGTTGATACTCTGCAATAAGCAGCCACTCGAATTCTGTTAACCGTAATTGCGTCTCCTCTTGCTCTGCCCCTACTGTTCGGAGCAGTTCTTGTTGCTTCTAAAACTTCTACTCTGCTCATAAATTTCCTCCTTCAAAAATGTATTTCATATAAAAATGTCAGCCACACAAGCGTTATCTCCTGTGTATGCTGACATTGTATCGTCTTTTTAAATTGTTAACGAATGTACGAAAATAAACTTATCCATCAATTTATTTCTGGCTGACACATATTCGTTTTCTGTAATCATGCCCATACGCACAATCTTTCTTAATACTGCAATGCATTTTGCATATTCCATTTCTCTTGCCATTCTCTGTTCATCCTCCTCTTTGTCTGCTATCACCTTCTTTCGGTTTGAATCTAAAACGATTAACAAAAGCTGGTTGTGATTGCTTCGGCTTCCGTTCGTACTTCATACTGTCGGCATCTCTACCAACCTTTAGTTCCTGACATTGTCGGCAAACCTATGGGCTACTCCTGCTCGAGTTCCTTTCCCACCTTTATCGAAAATAAAGAAGTGTCTGTTCTCGCTCGTATCACCTTCCGGCAATCGTCATCGCAAGTCTGTTGGTATAAAGTACAGCTCATGATTTTTTCAAAGTTCCTATAGAACATCAGTTCGCGATGTGTTATAATCTTTTTGTAGCCCAACTCCTTGCCTGATAGTTTCGAATGGCTACATCGGATGAACTTATCGTAACAAAGTGAAAATCAAAATATCATTGACGGAGACTTGACCAAGAGTTGTCAAAAAGAGGGGATTTGAAGTGATAAACAGATTTACCTTTTCCAACGTGATTGGAATTTTATTAGAAAATAAAAAGAAAACTTTTACACAGTATCAAATGGTGCTGAGCATCTTTGCTCAATACTTGGACGATACCCTTTCTAATGCTGACCTATATGCAGAAGATATGACTCAATTCAGTCGTTGGTGCAACGGAGAACGTCCAATTCCGAAAGATATCATTCAGCATTACGAGATAAATAATCTGTGGATTGTTATGGAACAAGATTTTCGTACCAAAATCATTCCAAACCTTATCAACGAATCGCAAGCTCGTTTTCAGTTGGAATCATTATTGGATGAAAGTATTGATGTAATTGGAACAGATAAAACACAGGAACTGAGAAGTATTTCTGATAATGCTGTCTTGATGGCCGCTATGGTTCGCTACGCTGTTTTGAATGACCACAGCCAAAACGTGGTATTCTCTCCGGATTTATCAGACATTTTATTATCCGGACGAGTCCCTTCCTGCACCAGAGACTTCCTGGGCAGAAAAAAAGAATTGTCCGAAGTCACTATTGCACTTAGAAACAATCCCTTGCTTTTTATAACCGGTATTGCCGGCATTGGCAAAAGTGAATTTGCAAAATGTTTTGCAAAAAAGAATGAAAAGAAATATACAAATATCATCTATCTGTACTACACAGGCAGTTTAAGGAAATGTATTGCTGGACTGGAATTTGCTTCTGATACATCCGAAATGACAGATGCCGAATTATTTGAGTCTCACTATGAGATTTTGAAATCTCTACATCCGGACACTTTAATTATCATTGATAACTTTAACGTCTTACCAAAAGACGATGATTTCTTTCGTGAATTTATAAAAAATAAATTCCAGATACTCATCACTACAAGATGTAAAATCTCTACTTTCAATGCGTTAGAATTAAAGGAACTGGATAAAGAAAAAGAATTAACTGAACTGTTTTTCTGTCAATGTTCGTCTTCCAAATCCAAGCCGGAGATCGTGGCAGAAATCATAGATTTATTAAATGCACATACCCTTACCGTATCACTCGCCGCCCTGACATTAGAAGCTAGCGGTATGGATATAGAAGCATTTTTATACGAGTTAAAGATAACCGGTATCCGAACTGATATTGCAGAAGAAGTGGAGTTGTACAAGGATGAAACCTTCTCTAATGCACGTATGATGGAACATCTGCGTAAACTCTTACAATTAAGCAGATTATCGGAAGCGCAGTTTGATATTCTCCGTAATCTTTGCCTACTACCATCCTCTGGCGTACGAAAATTGAGTTTCAAACAATGGCTGCAACTAGAAACATTGAATGATGTAAATCATCTGATTCGCTACGGATTTATTGCAGAAGATGCGGAGAATCAAAAAATAACCCTTCATCCGTTGATACAGGAAGTTGCTTTTGAAGAAACCTATCCTGCAATGTCCGCTTGTGATAAGTTGGTAGACAGTCTACACTTTATCTGTCTTGTACACGGATTGGAAGTGCGAAGACCGGAAATTGTAATTCAATCTTTAATAAGCGTAATTGAACGAGTGATTATAGATATACCGGAACCGTATCTGCTCTTTTTACAAGATGCATTCCCATATTTTGAAAAATATCTTGTAACGGATTATTTGCCGAAATTGGTGGAGCGAATTGCTTATATGATGGAACAGTATCAACTGAATACACCTCGTGATAGGGCTTTGCTTCTCGATTACAAAGCAGAATTGTTCGTACTTAGGAAAGAATATGCCAATGCTTTAAAAAAGAGATTAAAGGCCATTCAGATCATAGAATCGTCAGGTATAGCGGATATACCTACCATTACCCTGCATTCCAACTTATATAACAACCTGTCCAACATCTATCTGTATATGAAAAAGATTGATGAAGCTACCAAAGCGTTAAAGAAAGCATTTGAAATTCGTAAGCAGTATGCACATCTGGGAATACTGGAATCTCACGACACGTTGCAGCAAATGGCAAATCTTGCAAATGTGTCGATTATCAGCAACGAATTATCACAGGCACGAGAACTATTATCTTTATACGAATCACTCATATTGGAATATGAGGATACGGAGTGCTTAGATTATGGATTCTGCCAGACAATGTTCGGTATCCTAAGTATACAAGAAAAGAATCCTATAGAAGCAGAACGCCATTTTCTTTCCGCCGAAAGCATTATAACCAATGTAATGGGAACAGATAACGATTATATAAAGACGGTGTACCGGTACTTGCACGCACTTTACACACGATGGAGAAAACCAGAACTGGCACAGAAATATAAAGAAAAACTATTAGAAATAAATTCGCATAAAAATTTAGGCATAAAAATTTAACAAATAAACCCATTGATTTTTTTTAATAAATTGCATATAATAAAAACACAGATAGAAATATCTGTGCAGCGGTTAGAGCGTCCAGTTAAAATGCTCGTTTAAAAGCGGTTAGATTGTCCAATTAAAACAATCGGTTAATAGCAGTGGGTGGAGTAATCCACCCGCTTTTACTTTCAGGAGGTTCTATGGATTGGTACGTAGTAGATAAAAAATACATCAATTACCTGACACAGTTTGATTCCCGTGTCGGATATGTAGAATATGGTGAACGTTTGAAACTCCATGTTGGAATTCTTCTTACAATTGGAAATTACCACTACTATGTCCCTATTTCCTCAGCCAAACCTAAACACCAGAGGATGTCCAACAGTCTGGACTTCCACAAACTTCAGGATGAATCTACGGGATATCTTTATGCTGTATTGAATATCAACAACATGATCCCAGTTCCAGATGACTGCCTCACACAATTGAAATACAATCAGGTAGAAAATTTTCGTTCTTTTCACAATGAAAAAGAAAAAACGGACTACATCTATTTGCTCCAGAAAGAGAAGGCTCTAATTGACGATGCTCAGGAAACTTTACAACATAAAGCCTCAAAGTTATACCAAAAGTGTGTTGCCAAGCCGGATTCTTCCCTTGCTGCAAGATGTTGTAATTTCAAAATGCTGGAAGAAAAATGCAGTGCTTACTCCAATACATAAATAAAATCATTGACACAAACATATAAACAAAGCTATAGTATCATTAGTGGTTGTGCTGTGGATGCTCGAGGGGCCCACAGCCGTAGGAGTTCATGCGTGGACTCCTATTTTTTTACTATACACACATAATAATTTCCCAGAGCAATATTCATTTTGGAAATTTCTAGAACTTCCGCACCTAAACACGAAACGCCTGTACCGCTACACTTTCCATATGCTTCCTTCGCTGTCCATATTTCGAAGAAACGCATTAACATTTCATGATTTGGAGTACAAGCAAAATCTTCTTCAACTGGAACATGTCCAAACAAATACATCAATTCATTTTTCGTACAAATTCGTTTAGCTATAGCTAAATCAATTGGCCGGATTAACTCAATATCAATTCCTACCGGCTTATCATCTACTGCACAAACTACCATATTCCCTGAATGGCTAATATTAAATTCCACGGGCAAGTCTTTTGCGTAAGGCTTGCCATGTTCTTTTATATCAAAAATTATGCTTTCGGGTATAACTCTGCACCATTCAGCAATAGCTTTACGTGCAAGCATTTCGCCGGCAACGGTTCGCTTTTTATCATCGATAAAGCGAAATCTATCAACACGACGTTGCTTGTCCTCGTTCATTAACAAATACCATTTGTCATATTCAGCATCAGTTAAATCCTGAATATCGTATTTATACCATTTCATTACTTTCCAATAAATGCAATAACATCACCGACAGTTTTGAAATCTTTAATGGCTCTGTCGGGTATTTCAATATCAAACTCATCTTCTACAACACAAGCCAGATTAACCAAGTCAAGAGAATTAAGTCCTAAATCAGCAATCAAAACTGTATCCTCGGTTATGTTAATATCGTTATTGCCTGTGTGTTCACAGATGATTTTTGTAAGCTTTTCTATCATTTTATTGACCTCCGTAATTACGCTGAATTTTCTTTGTTGTTGTCTTTGGAAACTCGGTATCCCTTATAACAACCTGTCCGATATTTCTGATTTGCGGTAAACGCTGATTTACTATTTGAATATCATTATTTATTCTATTTTTTGCATCGGCAACCTCTTCATCAAGATAAACCTCGGCTACAATAATATTATCCTTACCGTAAGCAATACACTCCCTCACATAGGGGATGGTGTATATCTCTTGCTCTATTGACTCCGCAGGGATATTCTCACCATTGCCAAGAATAATAAGATTTTTAATTCTGCCTGTAATATGTAATGCGCCATATTCGTCAATTTTACCAATATCCCCCGTTCTAAACCAACCATCAACAAAAACTTTTTCATTTTCGGTTTCGTTATGGTAATAGCCCCGCATAACATTGTCACCTTTGACTAGAACCTCGCCATCATCGGCAATCTTAACTTCATTGCAACACAAAGGCAAACCAACACTACCAACAACATTATACTTATTTCGATTAACCGCTACAATAGGAGCACATTCCGTTATTCCGTATCCATTAAGCACAGTTATACCTAGAGAGTCAAAACCTTTTACAAGTTCCTGACTAAGCGGTGCGCCGCCGCAAATAATCAAATCAAGATTGCCACCAAATGCAGCGATAACTGATTTGAAAAATAATTTTCGCAAATCAACTCCGCATTTTCGTAATGCATTGCTGATGTTAACCAATAATTTCAGCATCTTATCTTTTCCTTGCTTTTGAGCGGTGCTCCAAATAGTTTTATAAAGTGTTTCGGCAATCAACGGTACAGCGAAAAAGTTCTGTGGTTTTGCCTTTTGAAAATCTTGCAACAGTCTTTTATAACTGCTGTTAATGTAAATCGGGTAGCCATACATCATTTCGGAAAATACCGCAGCCACTAAACCAAACGTGTGGTGTAACGGCAACAACAGGATTGATGAACCACAAACAGATACATTGCAACAAGCACAATATGAATCAATAGCAAAATTGCCGTGAGTCAGCATTACACCTTTGCTTTTTCCCGTAGTGCCTGAAGTATATACAATAGCTGCTAAATCATCCTTGTTAACCTTTGCATTTATATAATCACCATATCCGTTCTCAATTAACTGTCCACCTTTTTCAATACAGGCAGGAATCTCTTTCATATTAATATAGGTTATCTCGGGCAGCTTTGCTTGTAGTTGTTCAACAATATCGATATAGGTGTTTGAATATACAAGGACCTTGCTTTCGCTGTCTGTTAAAAGTTCTAAAATACTATCCGTATCGAGTTCTTTATCAATCGGTACAATAACATTACCACCACAGGTAACAGCAAAATGAGTTAGAATCCATTCGTAACTATTTTCACCAAATACGGCAATATGACTGTCATTAAAGCCTTCGTTAAAAAGATATGTGCCGAAAGCATTGATTTGTTTTTTTAATTCGGTGAAGCTTATCGAAATATCTTGTTTTCTGTTTTGATAAGAAAATGCTTCTTTTTCACTATACTCAGTTACACAAAAATTAAGTAATTCCTTGGTTGTGTAAACGGGAGTGTGTTGGTATAATTTATAATTCTTCATGGTATTCCCTTATTTCAAATTTGTTTGGACTGTTTTTGTGATTATATTTAAATTTTCTATATAATGCGAATAATCTATTTCATGTGATATGAATTCCTTATTGTTATTATTAAATTTGTGCAAAATATCTACTATACTATTAAGATAAAAAATATCAATATGCCTTGTTTTAAAGTTTTTAGCGAATCTTTTATTGCCAACACTAACAGTCGAATCATCAATAACGCCATCCTTTTTACAGCATTCCATGATTATAAAATCAATGATTTCGCACCAATTATGATAATAATACTGTTTGGTGAAATCATCGTTCTGAATATGAGCTTTTTGAATTGAATATACGAGCGGTACAATACGATTGTGAAAATGCTCTATTTTTTCATTGCTATCCTTTTTATGCAAACTCCGCCCCAAAACACTTCTGCAAATAAATACTTCAATTTTCTCCGCAAAAACAGTATAAATAATCCATATTAAAGCAAAGGTGCTTGCAGATAAAAGTCTATATTTTATTGATATACCTTCTTCTGTCAAAGGTAAAAATGCTTGGACTATAGCAAAAATTATTCCTATTATTGCAGAAATAGTTTTTTTCAAATAAGTTACCTCCTAAACAGTTATTTCATTTTTTAGATGTTCGTTAGAAAATTCTTCTCCTAGGTTGCCAGGAATACAACTATTAACAATGCCTAAATAGTTATCAAAAACCTTGATTAAATCATCGCCAGGATTTTTCCAACTGCATTGTTCTTTAAATTTTATAAATTCTGCAATTGCAAATTCAGAATATGTTTTATCATATTGTTTGCGACAACATATATCTGTATGCAATGTTTGAGGCCAATTTTTTATTAACATATCATAAATAGCAATTAGATATAGCGGGGCATATTTACTAACAATATTTTTTTGGGGCTTAACCAATTTATTAATCTGCTTTTTAGAAACATTATAATTCCCAAAATTTTTGTTAATATAACGACAAATTGCTTTCTTTACTTTAGCATATTCGATTTGCCCTTCATTGACATAGCCTAAGTTTTCGCCAACAACATCAAGCAAAAAAATAAAATTATCGTTGTAGTAATTCTTAAAAACATTTTCGGACTCAAAATCTTTTATGTATCTTCTAAAATCAATTCTTTCTTCTATCATAATTATCACCTCTATTTTAAATACCCAATATTTCTGAAATAATCAACATACTTACGCAAATAGTCAATATCAATATCTGCCCATTTAAATCCCAATTTTCTCAAATATTCCACCGTAAAGTCGTTTTCAATGCGAATATTGCTATCGTAGTTCAGTTGATCGTTTTCGTCCATATCATTGATAAAAGTCTCAAAGATATGCTCCATACCTGTTTGTTTGGCAGTCTGTCGTAAAACTTCGGTAAATTCAGCACCACTAACAGCTTTAAGATTAAATCCAAGTTGATTAAAGATTTCAAGCAACTTGTCCATATACACAACCTTAATGCTATTAATGTGGAACACATTTTGTTCAACACTGAAATGACGAGCAATCATCATAACCGCATTTGCCGCTTCGTCAATAGGCGTAAATTCGGCATACAGAGGAACGAGATAATCCGGTGCAACACCAAGTTCCAAAACCGCACGAACTCTTTGCAAGAAAGCATTAGACTCGTGATTTTTCTGGAACTGGCCGTCTCTTAAACGATTTGTCAGATTACCCATTCGCATAATGTTTGCTTGCAAGCCCTCGTTCATGGCATCAAGGACGGCTTTTTCTGCCTCGAACTTGCTACGTGCATATACATTATCAAGAGGTTGTCCTATATACAGACTATTCTCGTAAAAATGCAGAGTTTCTTCACTGACAAATCCGGTAAATTCATCAGCCATACTGTTTCCTGATACACTAATCGTAGAAGCATGTATCATTTTAGCATTTGCCGTTCTACAGAACTCAATCAAATGTTTGGTGGTTTCAACATTTGCCTCATAGAAATACTTGTACGAGCCGTAGTGCTTAACACTTGCAGCACAGTTGATAACAGTATTAACCTTGCTTAATAATTCTGTGTATTCTGAATCAGCTAATCCAAACTTATTCTTCTGCAAGTCGGCACAAATAACCACAATGCGTTGCATATCAGTGTATTTATCACCAAAGTAGAAGTTAAGCAACTCTTGCAAACGTTTTATGCTATCGGCTTTTTCCTTGCCACGAACAAGGCAGTAGGCTGTTCCATTATCATTGTCTAGATAATCAGCAAGAATATGAATGCCAAGATAACCCGTAGCACCAGCAAGAAGAATGTTACCAACCTTGCGTTTTTGCGGTGCAGTGATGTATTCCACTCTGTTTTTTTCTAAAAGTTTATTAACTTCGGTAAAATCAATGTCGGCAAAGGAGACAGCTTGCTTATCCCCGTTTTCAATACATTCGCAAAGTTCTTTAACAGTCGGATAGTCAAACACATTTTGCAAATTAAAGTAAATACCCTCATTATGTGCTTTTGATACAAATTCAATGGCTTTGAGTGAATCGCCACCTAAATCAAAGAAATCGTCTGTGATGCCAACAGGAGTAGTCCCAAGCACTAATTCAATTAGTTTGCAAAGTTCTTTCTGTATCTGGGTTTCGGGTGCAACATACTCGGTATCGTTGGTGATGTTTTCAAGTTCTACTTCGGGTAATGTATTACGGTTTATTTTACCGCTTGAAGTCAATGGCATTTCATCAAGATGCGTGAAGATATGCGGCAGCATATATTTCGGCAATCTTTTACCAATGTGGTTGCGAATTTCTTTTGGGTCCACCTCTACACCGGTATAGAAAGCACAGATAAGCTGTCTACCCTCAATATTTTTGCGCACTACAGCAACAGCCTGCGAGATACCTCCAATGCTACAAATGGCATTTTCAATCTCTCCAAGTTCAATACGAAGGCCACGAATTTTAACCTGAAAATCGTTACGACCTACATAGGCAATATTCCCGTCTTCTCGCCAATATGCTAAATCTCCCGTCTTATATAACTTTCCTTCTCCAAAAGGATTGTCTATAAATTTCTCAGCGGTTAATTCAGGACGATTTAGATAGCCTACCCCAACACCGTCACCTGCGATACATAGTTCGCCTGTTACTCCGATAGGTGTTGGCTTCATATATTGGTTTACAATATAAATCTGCGTATTTGCAATTGGTTTTCCAATATGGATATCAATACCATCTTCTCGGTTTAATTTGCCGCCCATATCCCATACACTACATTCACTTGGTCCAATCGGATTATATATCTGTGCATCAGGGGACTTCTCATACATTTGCACAAGTAGCTCTGGCATCAATGGCTCTCCGGAAGTACAAATACAGGTTAATTGTTTCAATACAGAACAATCTCTCTTGTTATCAAAATATATCTTTAATCTTGTTGGAGTGGTCATAACAACGTTAATCGCATTTTGCTCTACTACTTGCAAAAATTGTTCCTGCATAGTGCTTTCATTATCGTCCAAAACAACTGTTGTATATCCGTTTGTAATCGGCAATAATGATTCTGCAATGAAATAATCGAAGGAAACACTATTTACACATGCGAAGATATTGTTCTCCCGTTCCTTTAAAGTTTCAAGTGTGTTATTGTTCATACAGAAATTGATAAGCCCCTTACCTGTAAGCATACAACCTTTAGGCAAACCTGTACTTCCCGAGGTATAAATGATATAACACACATCAACATTATTTCTTGCGATTGCAGTTACATCTGATTCTATAGATTCGAAATTTCCCAAATCAACCACAATTGTCTTTGCAAGGTCATCACTTAGTTCATCAGAAATCAATATCTTTACATCACAGTCTTCACACATATAACGGATACGCTCAATCGGATATCTCTTATCTACAGGCAAGAAAATTGCTCCAACTTTTAAAACTGCAAATTGGAAAGCTATCAATTTATGACTTCGCTCTAGATGAATTGCAACCACATCACCTGCTTCTACTCCAAGACATACTAACTTATCCGCATAACTATCTGCTAACTCTTTTAACTGTAAATATGTCATTGCAATTTCTTTAAAGATAACAGCTGTTTTCTCAGGAGATTTCTTCGCTTGTTCTTCAAACAAATGATAAAGACCCTTGTCTGTAGAATAATCCACATCAGTATCGTTAAAAGCAAAAAGAACCTTTTGTTTTTCTTCAGAAGTGATGACGTCTATCTCCTTTAGTTGCTGTTTATCTACAAGTAACTGTTCCAATATCTGCTTGTACCCGTTCACAAATCTATGTACAGTTGCTTCTCTGTACAGCTCTGTACAATATTCCACCATAACTACAACATCTTCGTCTCTCGGCATGATATTAAAAGTAATATCATATTTTGATGTGGTTATGGGTATAGGTAGCAAGTCTACCTGTTTGTCCCCAAATGACACATCTGTCATCTGTTCACTCTGATATGCAAACATCACATCAAACAATGGATTTCGTTCTGTTGTATTGGCGTTCAGTTTTTTCACTAATTCCCCATACGGATAATCCTGATGTTCCATTGCCATAATGGAGTTCTCTTTCACTTCTTGCAAGAACTCTCTGACTGTCTTTATACCCACTGGTTTACTGCGGAGTGCAATCGTATTTACAAACATACCTATTGTATTCAAATACTTTATATCTCTACCACTAATAGGCATTCCTACAACAATATCTTCATTGCTACTAAATTTAGACAACAAGATATTAAACCCACTCATATAAAACACATAAGGGGTGATGTTTTGAGCCTTACAGAAATCAAGAATCTTATTATGTAACTCAACATCTATGGTGTCATATATAGCGTTGCCTTTAAAACTCTGCTTTTGTCCACGCTTGAAATCTGTGTTGATTTCAAGTAAAGGCAGTTCATCATTATATACTGAAAGCCAATACTTTTCGCTTTCGCTATAATCATGTTTTTGAACAGCAAACTGCTTGTACTGAACAGGCTCTTCGTTCAAAGTTCTGCCCATATACAATTCGTTCAACTCATGGAAGAATACAGGCATAGAACTACCATCAGTAATGATATGGTGCATGTCAATCATTACCATATTTTCAAAATAGCCTACTCTAAGAAGTGGTGCTTTTGACAAATCAAACGGACGAACAAATGCCGAAATGTCATCTGTGTCTAATCGTTCAACCTCGCATACAACGTTGTCATTAATCACTTGAATAATACTGCCATCTTTATTTTCAAAATGTGTACGCAGTATCTCATGACGTTCAATTAACTTATCAACTGCATTTTGCAAACGGCTGACATCTACTGCATCAACTTTGAAGACATATGGCACATTATAAATGGTACTGTTACTCTCCATGCTTTGCGCAGTATACACTCGCATCTGTGCTGCGGTCGCAGGAATATCGCCATTATAATCAAAGACTTCTTTCATAGTCTCTGCTATAGTCAATTGTTCTGCTAACTCTTTCACAGTGTCACAAGCAAAAATAGTTTTTGTATCCGTATGATAGCCTTGTTTCTCTAAATTTGAGAGCAGTTCAATTGCCTTTAAACTATCTCCACCAATATCAAAGAAATTATCCATCACACCAATTTTTTCAATGTCTAATACACTTTCTATGGCTGTTACCAATATTTTTTCTTGTTCAGTTTTAGGTGCAATGTATTCTACTGCTGTATCTATGACATACAAATCTACTTCCGGTAATACTTTTCGATTCACCTTTCCACTGGAAGTTAACGGCATACCATTTATGTGCGTAAATATATGCGGCACCATATATTTCGGAAGTTTCTTTCCTATGTGTTCACGAATCTGTTTTGCATCTATCTCTACGCCTGTATAGAATGCACAGATTAATTGTCTTCCTTCATCATTCTTTCGCACTACTACCACTGACTGCGTGATTCCCTCTATGGCACAGATTGCATTTTCAATCTCTCCAAGTTCAATGCGAAGTCCACGAATTTTTACTTGAAAATCATTTCTTCCCACATACGCAATATTTCCATCTTCACGCCAGTAGGCAAGATCACCTGTTTTATATAACTTTCCTTCTCCAAAAGGATTGTCTATAAATTTCTCAGCAGTTAATTCAGGGCGATTTAAATACCCTGCTCCAACTCCATCGCCTGCGATACAAAGTTCTCCCGTGACGCCAATAGGCGTTAGTTGCATAAACTTGTCTACAATATATATTTGAGTATTGGCAATTGGTTTACCAATATGAATATCTATACCTGCCATTCTATCTAGTTCCCCCCCACATTCCAAACTGTACATTCACTCGGTCCTAAAGGATTATAAACCTGTGCCTTTGGGGACTTCTCATATAGTTTTTCTAACAGCTCTGGCGGTAAAGGTTCGCCAGAGCTACAGATACAGTCGAGTTGTTCCAAGACTTGACAACCATTTTTAGCATCAAAAAACATTTTCAATCTTGTTGGTGTTGTCATGACAACATTAATGCTATGTCTTTCTACAATACCCAGAAACAATTCCTGATTTATACTTTCCTCATCATCTAGTAAAACAACGGTATATCCGTTCAGTAAAGGGAATAATGACTCTGCGATAAAATAATCAAAAGAAACGCTGTTTACACATGCAAAAATATTATCTTCTCGTTTCTGTAAAGTCTTTAACGTGTTATTATTTTTACAAAAATTTACAAGCCCTTTTCCCGTTAGCATACAACCTTTTGGCTTTCCGGTACTTCCCGAGGTATAAATGATATAACAGATACCATCATTATAAACATTCTCTGCATGATTGCTATTCTCGACAGTTTTAAATTCTTGTAGACCAATTGTTTTGACGTTCCCTATGTCATACAAACTATCTGATATGAATAAACTGACCGCACAATCATAACATAGATATTGAACCCTATCCAGAGGATACCTTTTATCAACCGGCAGGAAAATAGCACCCGCATTTATTACTGCCAATTGAAACACAATTAATTCGTAACTTCTTTCGAGATGTACCGCAACAATATCACCTTTTTCGATACCAAGACTCTGCAATTTAGCAGTATAGTCTTCCACAAGTTCCACTAATTCACTATATGTAAAACAATGTTCTTTATTAATTAGTGCTATGTGTTCTGCATATCTGTTCACCGAATGTAAAAAGTGTTCAGTAAGTGTTAAACTTCTGTCTTGCATGTCTATCATTCCTCTTTATTCTAATGACTTAATTTTTCTTTACCCATATTTTCTTGTTGGTTGCAATAATGCATTTAAATCTATTCTTATACTTGTTAAACTGAGACCGAAACCAAGTCTTAGGATTCTCCTTTCCACAACACATTTCATGGGAATCTTCTGTATTTTCACCCTGATGACGAAAATACAACATTGCCAATTCGGTAGTAAGCAAATTTCTATAAACAGGGAATATACTATCTAGTATTAAATGGGACAGTTCTTTTTCCGTATATCTTGGAGAACTATCCAAAAACTTTTTCCCGTATGAATTAACCATTATAATTCCTTCACATAATTGATTGTCATTTCCTGAGAACGCAACTCTTGCAGCTACAAAAGAGCCAGTACAATCATGACTATAATCCTTATATGAAAACTGATATCTACGATCTTTTACCGCCACACTCTTATCATTATAAAACAATGTGGATACATGATTATGTATCATGTAATGAAAAACCGAATCCGTTTCATCAACATAATCATTTAGTGCATAATTGAATTTTGAACCTTTTCCTGTTACCCATCTCCATTTTTGGTCTGCCTTAGTTGCCTCTGGATAATCATAATGATAAATAAACGAAGCATCCAAATCCTTTGTTGGAATGCCCGTTATTTTACTGATTGTGTTGCAAAATTCCCATGTAATCTTTCTTATATGTTCAAATAAATTATAAGGAATATCTGCATCTGTTAACATGCCTCTTGTTAAACCATTATGATATGCACTTCTAAGTTGACTATTCTTGTTCATATGTATCTCATATAAATTGTTATATGCGTGTTTAGCTGCGAAATTTTCCCATCTGATATCACATTCTTTTTTCTCTTGAATCCAGAAGTGAAATTGCACAATTAGATTTATAATCGCTATACCAATCAATACTATAACAACTGTTAGTATTCTCTTGTCTTCCTTTATACTATCTATCAGATTATCGTCTGCTTGTACAAAAATAATGGATAAAGCGAGCGGTACTATAAATGGGAGCATTACATTCGCAATAAATCTAATAATTTGATGCTTTTTTATAAATCTTACAATTCTTATTCTTTTTTTCAGAATTAAAATACAAATTATAAAAGCAATTACAATTCCTAATAAAATGGTATTTATCATACAGTATTTCATTTTTTTATCTCTCCGTTCTTTACATTTTATAAAGCCTACTACTTGCTTGTTTTTATAATTTATCCGGACTTGTTACTTTTCCATATGTTGACACTATTGTTGTTTCTGTTGGACCATATCCATTAATAATAGTAGCATTTGAACAGGTGGCTATTCGTTTACACAACTCGTCCGTTAAAATTTCTCCACCAAAAGTTAGTAATTTTACTTTTGCAATTGCGCTTTGAAATTCTGTATTAGCCATATATATCGAAAATTTTGTTGGTGTACAAATAATAGATTCTACATGATATTTCTTTATCAAAACAGCCAATTTTTGAGATGTACTTATATCATCTTCATTTGCCAGAACTAGCCTTAAGCCAAACAGCAATGCACTAAATACTTCGTTAATAAACATGTCAAATATAACATTAGATATACAAAAGGCTGTTTCGCATGCACGAACGTAATCTGTATATAAATGCTTCAAGAAGTAATTCACAAAATTATTGTGATTTAACACCACACCTTTAGGCTGACCTGTAGAACCCGATGTATAAATGCAACAAAACAACTCCTTTGATGAGACGGCAACTAATGGTTTTCCTATATTACAATTTCGTATCATTTGTGCAACATTATTTTTATTTATAAATAACTTTGCATTACTATCCGCAAGCATATAATCTATTCTATCCTGTGGATAATCCGGATCAATTGGCAAATATGCCGCACCGGATTTCAGAATGCCGAGAAGCGTTGCTATCAGATAACTCTCTCTAGGCAGAGCAAACGCAACAATATCTCCCACTCCTATTCCTTTTTCAATAAGCGCATTCGCAATACAATTTGCCTGTTTGTTGAGTTCACTATAAGTTAGTGTTTTATCACATGCGATTACAGCAACTTTATCAGGCGTTTTATCCACCTGTTCTTCAAATAATTGGTGGACACATTTATCTCTTGGATAATCTACCGCCGTATCGTTGAACTCACAAAGCAGTTTGTTTTTCTCACTAGATGACAATATTTCTAACTCATAGATTTTTTTAGTATCATTTTTGATTGCATCAAAAAGAAGATTGCAGATATGTTCGTGCAACCTATCAATTTCATGTTCTGTAAATTTCTCAATTAAATAATCGTAATGAACACGGAAAATTCCTTCATTATCACGGTCATCAATATGTATCTGCAAGCTTTCACTCTGCTCTCCACTGTGATACCATGTAGTCTCTAAGTTTTCACCGAACACTTTTGCATTTTGATAACTAATCATGATATCATACAATTTTTCTTGAAAACCATATTCTTTACGAATAGTAGTAAGTACATCGCCATAATTGTATTTCTGATGACGCAAAATTGAAAACACGGTAGTTTGTATCTCAGTTAAGTTTTGAGCAAATGTCTTGTCGTTATCAATTTCCATCAACATTGGAACAGTATTGATAAACATACCTGCCGTATTCTTCTCTTTTACTCCATTACGATTCAATACTGCTGTTCCTATATAAAACTTTTCAGCATTCATTTTTACTCGATTCATATATATGGATAAAACTGCTGTAAATAACATAAATGGAGAGGTGTCATACTGCTCTGCATAATCCATAATCCGTTTTGCTTGTTCAGAGTCAATTATGTGCGTTTTTCGTTCTGCCTTAAATGTGTCATTCTGCTTTTCACTCAGATATGTTACCTCATCACATTTCTTGAACTGTTCGACAAAAAACACCTTATCTTTTTCATAACGTTTACTTTGAAGATATGCCTTTTCATTTTCTACAAAATCTATATAAGAGTAGGCTTCTACCTTTTTGCCACCCAAGATGTCGTGAAATTGAGTCCCAAGCAATGCCAATGTCCATGCATCCCCCACAATATGATGCAGCTTTGCAAGTAAACCATATTGTCCCGGCAATACCACTATCTTAATCTCACAGAGTTTTCCATACAAATCGAAAGGTATCTTTGCATAATCTTTTGCATAAGTATCCAGCTCCTGCCTATTACCAAAATACAAAACTTCTATTTTCTGTTCCGAATACTCCAAAACCTTCTGATGCAGACTTCCGTCTGTTTCACTGACACGAATACGCAAGGCGTCATTTATCCGATAAATTTCGTTGACACTCTGTCTTAGCACATATATATCCTTGTTTCCGTCACAAAGCATACTCCCACAAATCATGGCAATTGCTCCGCCCGAAAACTTTTCCATATCATATATAAGCTGTTGTGGTTTTGTTAAATTCATTTGAGATACCTCTTTGCAATCTGCATTTGTCAAAAAGTACACCTTTTGATAATCTTAGTGTGATTATGCTAACTAACAAGACAAACCGGTTGAAATCCTAATTTTTACCATAAAATATTGCGTTTTATAGCGTTTTATGGCAAAATAGGGCTTGTAAAATAGCAGTCAAAAGGTGTACTTTTTGACTGCTATTTTTGTCTGTGCGTGATTTTGTACTCTCGTCTACGTCGATAAAAGGTGGATTCACTCATATCACAAAGATTTAGTGCCTCTGTCGTTGACAGCGTTCCTTTTTCCCAATCTTTGATTATGTTCGCAAAGTTTTCCGGCACATCTTTCTCTGGTCTGCCAAAGCGTACTCCCTTTGCTTTTGCGGCTGCAATTCCTTCCGCTTGACGTTTTCTGATATTTTCCCGTTCACTTTGCGCCACGAAAGAGAGTATCTGCAATACCAAATCAGCAATAAAGGTTCCCATTAAGTCCTTCCCCTGCCTTGTATCAAGGAGTGGCATATCAATCACACATATATCCGCCCCTATCTCTTTCGCAATAATACGCCACTGATTTTGTATTTCTTCGTAATTACGCCCCAATCGGTCAATACTCAAAACATATAACAAATCTCCAGCTTTTAATCTCTTTATCATCTTTTTGTATTGTGGTCTGTCGAAACTTTTTCCAGACTGTTTATCCATAAAAACATGTTTTTTCGGCACTCCCACTTCTGCAAGTGCAAGCATCTGTCTGTCCTCATTCTGGTCTGTGCTTGATACTCTTACGTATCCATAAATCTTATTTTTCTCGTCCATACTGTACCTCCCTTGTTCGCTTTTAAACTAAGAAAGCCAAACAACAAAAGTCTACTACAATGACCTTGGCTGTCTGGCTTCTCCTTATCTGCAATATTCTTTTCTTTTTGGTGCTTTCTGTATCCATTCCGTTCTTTGCACGCCTTTCACTTTCTTACGATAATCATATTCCTCTAGAAAATCATCATAAATACTCATCTTATATCTAACCGACTGCATCTTTTCCTCGTTATATCCCATTCGGATTCTAAACTGCTCGAACTCATCCATCATATCCTCCGTTGGCATCGGAAGTAAGTTTGCCCTTTCTTTCAATGAAAGTTTCGTATAGTCAACAGGTTCTTCTTTCGTTTCCTCGCCTATCCCCTGCCACTCCTTATGAAAATCTCGAAAAACTCCACCATAAAATATATCATCATCATTTTCCTGTATATTTTCTCTTTCTAGAAATTCATCAAATGCCTGATACACAGACTTGCCCTCTTTCGGTTGTTCTTCCCAATCAAAATAATCGTCTACAGATAGTTTCGACTCCTCAATTTCCAGTTCCGTCCGCTGATATTCCAACCGTTTTCTCTCTTTATCCTGCAAATACTGTTCGATACCTTCCACAGTAAAGTGTTTGCCCAATCTACTTCCCCGCACTGCTTTTGTCTTGCCACCTTTATTCAAATCATAAGGAAGTGCATAGCTGATGGTCTTACCTTTTAACCGAATATCCATTCCGTAGATATCTTGCAACATATCCACCACATCCTGTACTGTTTTGGTCTGAGGGTCATTCAGCACCAATCGAATATAGACCTTAATCTCATCTTTGAACGATAACTTTCCACGCTTTTGCATCTGATGTTCTGCAAAAGTGATTTTCTCTCTGTCTTTTTCCAGATTGTAAAAAGTATCCCGTACAGAATGAAACAGACCCTTTTCTATACATTGCCTGCCAAAATATTTTGACATTTCCACCAATTCCTTCGGACCTCTGCGAAAAGATGTGCCATCCTTTTGATTGCAGTTACTCACAAGAAAATGTGCGTGGATATGTTCTGTATCCGTATGAACCGCAAACAACACCTCGTATCCCTTACTCCAAAAGAATTCCTGTGCAAACTGTTCCGCCATTTTATAAGCATCATCATAGGTCATCTTCTCCTTATCGTCCGGATGAAAAGAGATAGAAATTTTCTGCGCTAATATTTCTTTCGGCTTATACCTAGAATACTTCTTTTGATGCATTTTTCTCGTAATAATCAAACTCTTGGCAAAATTATCACTATTACAGCCCAAAGCACTATACAGTTCAGTTCGTGTCTTTACTACACCTTCCGCTATCTGCTCTTTTCTTTTCCCCAAAATATAATCCGTTGCACTTTTTAACTGTGCAATAGATTTACAGGGATTATATTTTACATTCACATTTCCATATGCTTCTGCCATTACATCACCTTCTCCAATAATTGTAATACTCGGTTTTCTAATTTTTTATATACCATTTCATAAAAGCGAAAGGATGTCGCAGTCGCAAGGTCAGGATATGCATTGATATGCCTTGCCATCTGATTGATGTTTACACCCTGCTTTTTGAGTTCGTGTGCAACCTCCCGCATCATATCCATCCATTCCTTTAATGTCACTCCATCCACCTGCTTTCCTTTATTTACCCGCAATAAATAATCGATAAAATCGGCAGAATTTTTATATCCGCTTTCTACCATCTGCTTGTCAAATTCTCGTCTGGTGCTACCAGTTACACGAGAATAAATTACCGCATCTTTTGCTCGAAATCCCATCAAAACATCTCTCCTTTCATCATCGCTACACTGCACATCATCCCCCTTCTATCTGTCTGTCGAACAAGTTCTCCAGACAGACGAAATATGCTTTTCGCTCCACGCTCAAATCATATTTCCCACATCGTTTCTCGGCCACATCAACATATCAATTGCTCCCGATGTGGTGGGGATGATATAGGCAGGTAGTACCTCCGGCTTGCCAAACCGTCAAAAAAAATGGAACCGTCACTCTCGTGACAATTCCATTTTCTTCTCCGTTTTGTCTGCACCTTCGGTTCTACCTGCTTAAGGGGCTTCGCCCCCTAAGAACCCCCGACCGATAACTATCATCCCATTCAGAAGGGTGGGCTGTTAGTTTCGGTCTTCCTTCTTGTTCCACTTGCTTCTCGTGCCATTCTTTTACCAAAGTTTCTATCAATTCCACCTTCTGCCTCGGTGTATAATCCTTTGGAAAATAATCTGCAAGAGTATCGGCACGAATCTTAATCTGCTCTCTCTGATTTGGTTTCTCCTGCTCCAAAATGGAATACATCTCATCCATATCAAGAGTTCCTGCCTGACTCATTCGCTTCATTCTATTTGCCTGTGATAAAGACGGCGTACACTGTTCCAAATCCATCACTGTATAAAGTTCATACTGTTCTTCTTCAGTTAGATAAGAAAGTTCTACTCCAATAGTGAATGCAATCCTTCCCACATCCACCATATCCAGAATCTTTGGAATCAGATTTGTTAACCGGATATACCTTGCAATCTGATTTCTGCTTTCCCCGACTTCCTTTGCCAGTCGTTCATCGGCACGAAGAATACTTTTTCCTTCAGCATTTTTCGTCTTTACTAACTTTGTCTCAAGTTGGGACGAAGTCAAATCATTTCGCTTTCCTTGCGCTTTCATCACTTCCAATTTCATTTTATAAGCAAATGCCTTTTCGCTGGGCTTAATATACTCTCGCTGTAAATTACTATCCACCATCGCCACGATCGCATCTGCATCATCCATTTCACGAATAATCACTGGCACTTCTTCAATTCCAGCCCAAGTGCAGGCAGCCTTTCTTCTATGCCCTGCGATTATCTCATAACCCTCCCCATAAGGATTAGTTCTTACAATCAGCGGAACCAACACTCCCTTATCTTCGATACTACGCATCAATTCAAAGAGGTGAATATCATTTTCCACCTTGAATGGATGCCCTTTGAAATCGTGCAAGTCACTGATTTTAACAGTTCCTGTTTGTAAACCATACTCGTCATTCCCAAAGGTACACATTGCTTTTGTCTTCTCCATTTTCATCCTCCTTGTCGTTCTTAGAGGTATCATTGGGAGTGCTGGCAGTCTCTCGAACGTAAAAAAGCCGCCTGCTCTCCACACAAAAATGTAGAAAACAAGCGGTTCTTGCTTCTTTTTAGTATTTAATTGTTGATTATAAGTTTCAGATATGTGAACGACTAAACTTTGTGTCCACTCATACCAGTTCCATAACTACCAAGACTTTTATCTCGTTAAAAATCTCTTTTTTTCGTCCGAAATTTGCCTGTCCGGAAAACTTGAAAACCCTCGAAAAGTGCGTGAATTCAAGCAATTCTACGAGTTCACCCTTTGTAGACAACATGCGACTTCTATGTGCGTCGTCATTGGAAACTGATCAACCGGCTTCACCTTTTTCATCTCATATCCATTCTCACACAGATACTTTAAATCACGTGCAAGTGTCGCTGAATCACAGCTCACATACACAATCCGTTTCGGCTGCATTTTCACCATGGTATCAAGCAACGTCTCATCACAGCCTTTTCTCGGCGGGTCCACAACTATGACATCTGCATAGGCCTTAGTTCCATGCTCACGCTCATACGCAGCATAATATTCCGGCAGAACTTCCTCTGCCTTACCCACGAAGAACTCTACATTTTCCATGCCGTTTATCTTCGCATTATTTCTCGCATCATCTATGGCCTGCGGCACAATCTCCACACCATAGACCTTCTTTGCCTTCTGTGCCAGGAATAAGGAAATGGTTCCGATGCCACAATACAAATCCCACACGGTTTCTTGACCTGTAAGCTGTGCATAGTCCAGCGCAAGCCCGTATAGTTTTTCTGTCTGAACAGGATTTACCTGATAGAAGGATAATGGTGAAATCTGA
>JAZOMR010000178.1:0-21677 GCA_045654105.1 Faecalimonas sp.
ACTATTAAAAGAATTATATGATAATCTAGACAGCTTAGATGAACTCTGTGCGTTGATTCGTAGCTCCATTCAAGAAGAACCGCCACTTGCAATGAAAGAAGGCGGTATCATTAAAGAAGGTTATAACGAGATGGTTGACCAGCTTCGCAATGCAAAGGTGGAAGGAAAAACATGGTTAGCAGAGTTAGAAGCTGAAGAACGAGAAAAAACAGGCATTAAAAACCTGAAAATTAAATACAACAAAGTATTTGGATATTATTTGGAGGTAACCAACTCTTATAAAGATTTGGTGCCGGATTACTATTCTAGAAAACAGACCCTGGCCAATGCAGAGCGTTATATTATTCCGCGTTTAAAGGAGTTAGAAGATATGATTCTCGGAGCTGAGGACAAGCTGTATGCATTGGAATATGAATTGTTCTGTGAAGTGAGAGAGCGCATTGCCGCTGAGATTCTAAGAGTTCAAAAAACGGCAAAAGCAATCGCACAGATTGATGTGCTTTCATCCCTTGCACTTGTGGCTGAACGCAACAATTATGTGAGACCGGCCATCAATGAAAAAGGGGTGATTGACATTAAAAACGGTCGTCATCCGGTGGTTGAAAAAATGATTCCAAACGATATGTTTATTGCAAACGACACCTATCTGGATGATAAGAAAAATCGTGTGTCCATTATCACCGGTCCTAACATGGCAGGTAAATCTACTTACATGCGTCAGACGGCATTGATTGTATTATTGGCACAGATTGGTTCCTTTGTGCCTGCGGAAAGCGCGAATATTGGTATCGTGGACCGCATCTTTACTCGTGTAGGCGCTTCCGATGATTTGGCTTCCGGACAAAGTACCTTTATGGTTGAGATGACAGAGGTTGCGAACATTCTTCGTAACGCAACGAATAAAAGTCTTTTGATTTTGGATGAAATCGGACGTGGAACCAGTACCTTTGATGGCTTGAGCATTGCATGGGCTGTGGTAGAACACATCAGCAACAAGAAGATTCTTGGTGCAAAGACCTTATTTGCAACCCATTACCATGAGTTGACGGAATTGGAAGGTAAAATCGAAAGTGTAAACAATTACTGTATCGCCGTGAAAGAACAGGGAGACGACATCGTATTCTTACGTAAGATTGTAAAAGGCGGTGCGGACAAGAGCTACGGTATTCAGGTTGCAAAGCTTGCAGGGGTTCCTGAATCTGTCATAACCAGAGCCAAAGAGATTGTAAATGAATTAGTGGACGTAGACATAACCAATCGAATCCGCGACATTTCCGTACAAAGCTCTGAAGTTTCTAAAAAAGCAAAGCGATATGACGAAGTAGACTTAGCACAGATGTCCTTATTTGACACAGTGAAGGATGATGATGTTTTAGAGGAATTAAAGCAAATTGATGTCAGCAATCTGACACCGATGGATGCGTTAAATACCATTTTCCGTTTACAAAACAAACTAAAAAACAGATGGTAGATTAAAGGAGTATTATGGCGAATATTCAAGTTTTAGATCAAATCACAATTGATAAAATAGCAGCGGGTGAAGTGATTGAAAGACCTGCATCGATTGTCAAAGAATTAGTAGAAAATGCAATTGATGCAGGAGCAAGCGCTGTAGCGGTTGAAATTAAAGAAGGGGGCATTTCCTTTATTCGTATCACAGATAATGGCTGTGGAATTCCAAGAGAAGAAGTGCCACTAGCTTTTCTTCGCCATTCTACCAGTAAGATACGAACAGTAGAGGATTTGTCAACAGTTGCATCTTTGGGTTTTCGTGGCGAGGCATTGTCGAGTGTTGCAGCTATTTCACAGGTGGAATTAATTACAAAAACAAGGGAATGCGTACTTGGAACACGCTATCTGATAGAAGGTGGCAAGGAAAAGAAAATCGAGGATGCAGGTGCAAAGGATGGTACTACATTTTTAATTCACCAAATGTTTTACAACACACCTGCCAGAAGAAAGTTTCTTAAGACAGCCATGACAGAGGCAAGTCATGTAAATGAACTGATGATTCGTCTTGCCTTATCTCATCCTGAGGTTTCTTTTGAGTTTATCAATAACGGGCAATCCAAATTACATACTTCGGGAAACGGAAGATTAAAAGACGTCATTTATCAGGTATTTGGTCGAGAAGTAACACAGAATCTGTTGGAAGTAGACGAAGCAATTCCGGGATTAAAGGTTACAGGCTACATTGGTAAACCTCTCATTTCAAGAGGAAACCGTAATTATGAAAATTATTATATCAATGGACGATATGTAAAAAGTAACATCATTGCAAAAGCAATTGAGGATGCATATAAAGATTTTACAATGCAGCATAAATATCCATTTACTGTATTACATTTTGTGATGGATGGAAATGATTTAGATGTAAATGTTCATCCGACAAAGATGGAGCTTCGTTTCAGCAGACAACAGGATGTCTATAATTTCGTATATATGGCTGTAAAAAATGCGCTGAGTGAGCGGGAACTGATTCCTCGTGTAGAAGTTCCTGATGCAAGAAAAATTGACATGCCGGTACCTACAACAAAAACAGAAAAGAATCTCGATTATTTCATGAAAAAGATGCAGGAAAGAGTAACATCTTACCATAATCAAATGTCACAGGCTGAGGTAAAAGATGTTCATGAGGTTCATCGAGAGAAAGAGCAGGTAGACCGTATTCGTGAGGCTGTAAATTATAATAAGCCAAACTCTATAGAACCAACTGTAACACCAAAACAGGAAATAAATACTCCGGTTACACCTACAGAAGAAAAACAATTGGATCTCTTCGAAGAAAAACTTCTCACAAAAGAGGCGATAGTTCAACACAAGATTATCGGACAAGTGTTTGACACTTATTGGCTCGTTGAATTCAATGAACAGTTGTATATTATTGATCAGCATGCTGCGCATGAACGTGTGTTGTATGAAAAGACTTTACACGGCATGAAGGAGCGTGACTATACTTCGCAGTATTTAAGTCCACCGATTATCTTGAATCTTTCGATGCAGGAGGAAAATGTTTTAAAAGAACATATGGATACATTTGCAAATATCGGTTTTGAAATCGAAGCTTTTGGTGAGGCATCTTATGCCGTGCGTGCAATTCCGGACAACCTGTTTGGCATTGCAAAAATAGAACTATTAATTGAGATGTTAGATAGTCTTGTAGATGGCATCAATTCATCCGTAGCACCTGATTTGATTGCAGAAAAGATTGCATCTATGTCTTGCAAGGCAGCTGTTAAGGGTAATTCCAGACTGTCTGCTGCGGAAGTAGAAGTGTTGATTGGCGAACTCTTGAAACTAGATAATCCATATCACTGTCCGCATGGCAGACCAACGATTATTGCTATGACCAAACGAGAATTAGAGAAAAAATTCAAAAGAATTGTTTAGGACTCAGATAATGTGATGAACGGAGATAGAACATGTATGCATATATATTACAAAAGTGGAAGCAAAATAAACTAAAAAAAATAATAAACAAATCTCAAGAAAACATTAAAAATATAAATGATTTTACGGCTGGAAAAGAACCTACCTTACTTTTTTATATTCTTGCTGACAAACTTAATTATTTGTTAAAAAATGATCCTGAAAAAACCTTATCAAAAACAGGTGTAAAAATCAGAAAGAGAATAAATCGTTTGATAAAAATAATTGGTCCGTTTTTTTTGTCTAGCCCACAAGTTGTTGAAAACAGGAAAAAACTTCTTGATGACAACTCAACAGAATTAGATGATGAAGTTACCATTCCAATGAAACCAGTTATTTGGATTGCGAACCATGCTTTTAAAGATGATACTCTTGCATCAATACTTGCTGCAAAAAGAAATGCATATATTATGTTTGGAAGCATGCCTCAATTCTATAACACATTTGATGGAATCACTGCTTGGTTAAATGGTGTTGTCATGACAAATAGAAAAGTTAAATTAAGTAAAAAAAGTTCTATTTCAAAAGCACTAAAGGCTATGGAGTTAGGAGTCGACATATTTATGTTTCCAGAAGGAGTCTGGAATAAATCTCCAAATGATTTGCTTCTTGATTTTTGGCCAGGAGTATATAGTATTGCCTGTGAAACAGATGCATGTATAATACCTATTGTACATTATGTAAACGATCCTAGTAAAATGGAAAAAGAAAATGTTATTCATACAGTAATAGACGATCCTATAAATATATCTCATTTATCTCAAGAGCAAGCATTAGAACTATTAAAAGAAAAAATGGGAACATGGTTTTATCTAATGATGGAGAAATATGGTCAAACAACTAGAAAAGAATTACTAGGTGATTTTGATACATCAAAAAAACTTTGGGAAAATCACTTAAAAAAAAGGGTTGAGACTGCTGATAGGTATGATGTAGAAATAGAATTATGCGCAGATTATAGACCAAAAAAGAAGGTAAGACCTGAAGATGTTTTTGCTTCAATAGCAAGCTTAACACCAGATATAAAGAAGGAAAATTTTAAACACATTATATATGCAAAGAAACTAGTTGAAGAATGTAAACAAAACGATTTTCAAAGAAGATTTTGAATTTTTTTAGGAGAACTATGAAACGACCACTGATTATTTTGACAGGACCAACTGCGGTTGGAAAAACAAAAGCATCCATCGGACTTGCCAAAGCCCTAAATGGAGAAATTATTTCTGCAGATTCCATGCAGGTATATAAGCATATGGATATTGGTTCTGCCAAAATTCGTCCAGAAGAAATGCAAGGCATCAAGCATTATCTAATCGATGAACTAGAGCCGGATGAAGAATTCCATGTAGTTCGTTTTCAGGAAATGGCAAAAAAAGCATTGGAAGAAATCTATGCAAAAAATAAGATTCCAATTGTAGTTGGAGGTACCGGGTTTTATATTCAAGCTTTGCTTTATGATATTGACTTCACAGAGAATGAGGAAGATACCGAGTATCGCAAGGAACTGGAACAACTGGCAGCAGAAAAAGGTGCCGATGTGCTTCATGAAATGTTGCGTAAGGTGGACCCTAAATCAGCAGAAGCAATTCATGCAAACAATGTAAAACGTGTGATTCGCGCCTTGGAATTTCACAAGCAAACCGGCGAAAAGATTTCCGAGCATAACGAACAGGAGCGTGCAAAGTCTTCTCCATATGATTTTTGCTATTTTGTATTAAACGATGAACGCGAACAATTATATGAGCGTATAAACCTTCGCATTGATCAGATGTTAGCAGAGGGACTTGTAGATGAGGTGAAAAACCTGAAAGAGAAAGGATTTACAAAGGATATGGTTTCTATGCAGGGACTGGGATACAAGGAAATCCTAGATTACCTAAATGGAAACTGTACACTGGAAGAGGCTGTTTATATTTTAAAGCGTGACACCAGACATTTTGCGAAGCGTCAGCTTACTTGGTTTCGCCGTGAAAGAGATGTAATTTGGGTTTCAAAGAATGAACACAATTACGACGAAGATAAAATATTAAATGTGATGTTAGACCACATTCAAGAAAGGATTCAATTATGTATCAAAAATTAGGAATTTCAAAAGAAGTATTAGCGTTTGGTGAGAAAATTGAACAAACTCTATTAGAACGCTTTTCAGAGATTGACCGTGTAGCAGAATACAATCAATTGAAAGTGGTACATGCCATGCAGGAATGTCGTGTAAATGAAAGCTGCTTTAACTATGCAAGCGGTTATGGATATAGTGACCGTGGGAGAGATGTATTAGAAGAAGTCTATGCAAAAACCTTTCATACAGAGGCTGCCTTAGTACGTCCACAAATTACCTGCGGAACACATGCATTGGCATTGGCCTTGAGTGCAAATTTAAGACCGGGAGATGAACTCTTATCGCCGGCAGGAAAACCGTATGATACCTTAGAGGAAGTC
Organism: Faecalimonas sp.; assembly: GCA_045654105.1. Taxonomy (GTDB): domain Bacteria; phylum Bacillota; class Clostridia; order Lachnospirales; family Lachnospiraceae; genus Faecalimonas. Next base: position 5,869 of record JAZOMR010000178.1, read on the forward strand.
ATCGGAATTCGCCCTTCGAACGGTTCCCTTGCTGAGTATGGCATCACATATAAGCAAGTAGATTTATTAGAAGACGGTAACTTTGATTATGAAAATATCAAAAAGGCTATTAATAATAAAACCAAATTGGTAACTATTCAACGTTCCAAAGGGTATCAGACACGTCCAAGCTTTTCTGTAAAACAGATTGGCGAGCTGATTGCATTTGTCAAATCCATCAAGCCGGATGTAACTTGTATGGTAGACAACTGTTATGGTGAATTTGTAGAAACCATCGAGCCAAGTGACGTGGGCGCTGACATGATTGTCGGCTCTCTGATTAAAAATCCGGGTGGCGGACTTGCTCCAATTGGTGGTTATATTGCCGGAACAGAAAAATGTATTGAAAATTGTGCATACCGATTAACTTCACCGGGACTTGGAAAAGAAGTAGGAGCATCACTAGGTGTTATGCAGTCCTTCTATCAGGGATTTTTCCTGTCTCCTACTGTAGTTGCAGGAGCATTAAAAGGCGCTATCTTTGCGGCAAATATTTATGAGTCTCTTGGATTTCCAGTAATTCCAAACGGAACGGAAAGCAGACATGATATCATCCAGGCTGTTACATTAGGGTCTCCGGAAGGTGTTATTGCATTCTGCAAAGGGATTCAGGCAGCAGCACCGGTAGACAGTTATGTGTCACCGGAGCCTTGGGCTATGCCGGGATATGATAGCGATGTTATTATGGCTGCAGGTGCATTTGTACAAGGTTCTTCGATAGAACTGAGCGCAGATGGTCCAATTAAGCCACCATATGCTGTATATTTCCAAGGTGGGCTTACATGGGCACACGCTAAATTAGGTATATTAAGATCATTAGAAGAACTGGTCCGCAGAGGGCTTGTAAATCTTTCAAAATAAAAGGAAACATTTATGAAGCAAAGAAATGTAGTTATTATCGGAGGTGGCGCTTCCGGAATTGTTGCAGCGATTTCTGCTGCAAGGGAGGGTGCAAAAGTCACCATATTAGAACACAAAGACCGGATTGGTAAGAAAATTTTATCCACGGGCAATGGTCGTTGTAATCTGACAAATGAATATATGGAGCAGGATTGTTTTCGTGGGGATGATGTTTCTATCGTAACAGAGGTTTTTCGTCAGTTTGGTTATCAAGAGACTCTGGATTTCTTTAAAGAGTTAGGTGTCATTTTCAAAAACAGACAGGGATATATATATCCAATTTCTGACCAGGCTACAACCATTTTAGATGTATTGCGTATGGAGCTTGAACGTTTGAATGTTGTGATTTGCTTAGAACATCATGTAACAGCAATAAATAGGACTGCTAAAGGTTTCCAAATTGCTACAGACAAAGGTAATTATCAAGCCGATTCTATGATACTTTCAACGGGCGGAAAAGCCGCCAGCGTATTGGGCTCGGATGGAAGCGGGTATACTTTAGCGAAACAGTTTGACCATAGAATATCACCGGTTGTGCCTGCTCTGGTTCAGTTAAAGGCAAAAGGAAGTTATTTTAAACAGCTTGCAGGTGTTCGTACCCAGGCAAAGGTTTCGCTTTTTGTAAATGATGAGTTTGTCAGTGACGACACCGGTGAACTGCAGTTAACCAATTATGGTATTTCCGGCATACCTGTATTTCAAGTGAGTCGTTATGCCGCCAAAGCTTTATATGAGAAAAAGAAGGTAACTGCGGAAATTGATTTTCTTCCAAGCATGACCGATGAGGAACTATTCTTGTTTATCAAAGAACGCAAAAGTTTACACAAAGAGAAGACGGCAGAGGATTTTCTTATAGGAATGTTTCACAAGAAATTAATTGGTGTTCTTTTAAAAGAAGCAAAGATTCCATTAGGTGAATCAATAAGCGCCTTATCTGATGAAAAGCTTAAAAATCTCCTGGTTTTATGTAAACATTTTCCTGTTTTTATCGAAGGAACAAACGATTTTGAGCAGGCGCAGGTTTGCGCGGGTGGTGTAAAGACTACAGAAATCAACCCAAAGACAATGGAATCTCTGAACGAAACTGACCTTTATATCATTGGAGAACTTTTGGATATTGACGGCATTTGTGGCGGTTATAACTTGCAATGGGCATGGTCGACCGGATTTATTGCCGGCAAAAATGCAGCGAAAGGAAGCAGAACATGATTCGTATAGGGCAATTGAAATTAAATCCAGACCATTCAAAAAAAGACCTGATACAAAAGATTGCAAAAACATTACGGATTTCAGAAACAGAAATTATTGACTTTCAGATAAAAAAACAATCTCTTGATGCACGCAAAAAACCGGAATTGAAATATGTATACACTGTTGATGTGAAGGTTCGTAATGAAGGACAGATTTTAAAGAAACAAAAGAATAATCAAATTGCACTTGTAAATGAGTCGAAGTATGTGTTTCCTGCAAAAGGAGCAAAGTTAAGCAAACATCGGCCGGTTATTATTGGATGCGGACCGGCGGGAATGTTTTGTGCGTATCTTCTTGCTGAGTACGGTTACAAACCAATTTTGTTTGAACGTGGTGCCTCAGTGGAAGAGCGTGTAAAAGACATTGAAAATTTCTGGAATACAGGTCAGTTGAATGAACAATCCAATGTTCAATTTGGGGAAGGCGGAGCCGGAACATTTTCAGACGGTAAATTAAATACATTGGTAAAGGATGCTCATGGCCGTAATAAAAAGGTATTGCAAATCTTTGTTGAAAATGGTGCGCCGGAGGATATTTTATATACAAACAAGCCACATATTGGAACTGACGTTTTAATTGATGTGGTTCGAAATATGAGAAATCAAATATTGGCATGGGGCGGAGAAATTCATTTTCATAGTCAATTTGTTGATTTTGAGTTAGAAGATAGGGAAATAGTCTCAGTTACAATCCGTGCAGATGGTAAAGAAAGGAAATATGAGGCAGAACATTTGGTGCTTGCAATCGGACATAGTGCAAGAGATACGTTTCAGATGTTGTACGAGAAGCAATTACCAATTGTTGCAAAACCATTTGCAGTTGGTGTACGTGTAGAGCATAAGCAGCAAATGATTAATGATTCTCAGTATGGCAAGAATCCACAGTATAAGTTACCTGTTGCATCATATAAGGTAACGGCAAATCTGCCAAACAAACGTGGTGTGTATTCCTTCTGCATGTGTCCAGGCGGCCATGTAGTAAATGCCTCCTCAGAGGAAGGTCACTTGGCAGTAAATGGTATGAGTTATCATGCACGTGATGGCATCAATGCAAACAGTGCCATTATTGTTACGGTGACACCGGAGGATTTTGAAACTCCGCACCCACTAGCCGGCGTGGAATTTCAGAGAACCTTAGAAAAAAAGGCTTTTCAAATTGGAAATGGAAAAGTACCGGTACAACGCTTTGAAGATTATTGCAAAAATCAAACATCCGAAAAATTTGGCGAGATAGAACCGCAAATAAAGGGAGCCTATACACTTGCAAATGTGCGGGAGATTTTCCCAAAAGAATTGGCTGAATCAATCGAATTGGGTATAAAATCGTTCGACAAACAAATTCAAGGATTTGCAAACAATGACACTCTTCTTTCCGGTGTAGAGAGCAGAACTTCATCACCAATTCGAATTACCAGAAATGAGGAACTGCAAATTGAAAACACTGGAATTTATCCTTGTGGAGAGGGTGCTGGGTATGCTGGAGGAATTACATCTGCAGCTATGGATGGTATTAAGGTTGCTGAAATGATAGCAGCAAATTTCGCGCCATTTGACTAATTTTGTCATCCTGTATTCATAAAAAATTAATAGGCTGACCCTATACACCTATTTTAAATTGTGATACAATAAAAAAAGTTTTGAAAAGAAATGAGGTAATATACATATGAAAAAAATTGGCTCAAAAAATGTGTGGGTATTAATTATATTGATGCTTGCAGGTATTGTACTCGGTGGGTTTATTGGAACATTGACTGAAAATATGCCTGGCTTAAGTTGGCTAAATTATGGACAATCCTTTGGTTTGGACAGTCCGATTGTTCTAAATTTAGGAATAATTATTTTAACCTTCGGTTTATCCATTAAAATTACCATTGCAAGTATTCTCGGATTATTACTTGCATCATTAATTTATCGTTTTATTTAGGAAAGTGAATTGCTAAAGAGAGTCTACAATAAAACATGATAAATGAACTTTGTAAACATGAACGACCGTATGAAAAATGTTTAGAACAGGGAGCAGTTTCCTTGAACAATACGGAGCTGCTCGCCGTTCTTCTTAGAACGGGCGTAAAAGGACTCGATGTGTTGGAGCTATCTAGGCACCTGTTAGGTCCTGATTGTGGAGATGATGGGATTTTAAACATTCACAATCTGACCTTAGAAGAATTGAAATCTATTAAGGGTATTGGAACTGTAAAAGCGGTTCAGATTCTATGTTTATCAGAATTTGCAAAACGTCTTTCTAAGGCAACAGCAAAGGAAGGATTGACATTTACACACCCTGCCAGTATCGCAGAATATTACATGGAAGATCTGCGTCATCAGAAGCAGGAGCACATCAAGCTTCTGATGTTGAATTCGAAATCAAAATTACTTGGAGAAGCAGACATATCAAAAGGCACCGTTAATGCCTCTTTGATTTCACCAAGAGAGTTATTTATAGAAGCTTTAAATAAACAGGCTGTGTCTATTATACTATTGCATAATCACCCAAGTGGTGACCCGACCCCCAGCAAAACAGACTTGCTGCTAACGAAAAGAGTGAAGGAAGCAGGAGAGATAATAGGTATTGAATTGTTAGATCACATTATCATTGGAGATAATTGTTATATCAGTTTTGCAGAAAAAGAATTGTTATAATGGATGAGGGATACAAATGTTTGGAAATGTTTATGGCCTCGATCTTGGGACCTATGAGATTAAGGTTTACGACAAAAAGAAAAACTCCATATGGAAAGAAAAAAATGCAATCGCAATTGCCAACGAAAAAGAAATATTTTCTGTTGGGAATGATGCTTATGCAATGTTTGAGAAAGCACCACAAAATATTGAAATACAATTCCCAATGAAGGAAGGGGTTATTTCACATTTTTACAATATGCAATATCTCCTACAAAATCTGTTAAAAAAAGACCAGCGTTTTGTAAGGGGCTCAAAATACATTATTGCAGTACCTACCGATGTTACAGAAGTAGAAAAAAGAGCATTCTATGATTTGGTTGTCCATTCCAACGCAAAGGCAAAAGAAGTCCGCATCGTGGAACGCGGCATTGCTGATGCAATTGGATTTGGTTTAGATGTAAAAAATCTACCTGGCGTGCTTACTGTAAATTTTGGCGCAGAGACAACGGAAATTACCATCTTATCTTATGGTGGTGTTGTATTAAATAAATTACTTAAAATCGGAAGTACTACTTATGACCAGGCAATAAAAAACACCGTAAGATATAAACATGAATTTTTAATTGGACATTTGTCTGCCGAAGAACTAAGAATAGAATATGGTGTTTCTTCTGAAGAGGCAAGTGAAGATTTTAAAGTTGCCGGACGAAATTTGATAACACGTATTCCCGAACAGAGACATATTACGATGGGCGATGTGCAGGAGGCAATGCAGGAACCCTTACATGTTTGTCTTCATGAAATTCTCGCGTTATTGGAGAGAACACCTCCTGAAGTACAGCGTATGATTAAAAAAAGTGGAATATATGTTTCCGGTGGTTTTGCAAGCCTAAAAGGTTTAAAAACATATATGGAGGACCAACTGGATATTCCGGTACATATAGCAAAGCAGCCGGAATTTTGTGCTGTAACCGGTTTAAAGAACATCATCGAATCAAAAGATTTGATGAAAATGACATACTCAATGTTAGATGAAAATTATAGGTGGATGAGATAGGAATGAGAAAAAATAACCAGACAAACTTTTCGAGTAAACACATATTGCTGATTCTTTGTGCTGTGTGTGTTTTGCTCATGGGATTATCGTTAATTACAGATAAAGTGAGTGGACCTCTGCGTGCAGTTGCCAATTATACTATTGTTCCAATGCAGAAAGGAATCAATACTATTGGTTTATGGATGAGTGACTTTTCGCATAATTTTGAAACGATTCAGGAATTGCGTTCAAAAAATGAAGCATTGCAGGCTGAACTGGATGAACTAACTGTAAAAAACAATCTTCTACAGCAAGATAAACATGAATTAGAACGTTTAAGGGAGCTATATGCCCTGGATGAGTTGTATGCAGATTATAAAAAAGTGGGAGCCCGTGTTACCATGAATGATTCCGGTAATTGGTTCCATTCATTTGTCATAGACAAGGGTACAAAAGATGGAATTAAAGTAGATATGAATGTAATGGCCGGAAAAGGACTTGTCGGTATTGTAACAGAGGTTGGGCCTAATTGGGCGAGAGTGCGATCTATCATCGACGATGCAAGCAATGTAAGTGCATTGGTTCTTTCTACCTCTGACACCTGTGTTGTGAATGGAGATTTGACTTTGATGCAGGATGGCCGAATTCGATTTGAAATGCTGGCAAACAATGGCACAGAAATCAAAGAAGGAGAGCAGGTTGTTACATCCCACATAAGTAGTAAATATTTACAAGGTATTTTAATTGGTTATATTAGCGAGATTCATGTGGATTCAAATAATTTAACCCGTTCCGGTTATATAACACCTGTGGTTGATTTTGAACATCTAAGAGAAGTGCTTGTTATTACAACAACAAAAGAGGATTTATTGGAGGAATAAGATTGAAACGTAAACTCATTACTGTTTGTATTATCATCGCATGTTTTGTATTAGAATGCACAGTATTTCAAAGGATATCTTTTGCTTCCATCACACCAAATCTTATGATTATTGTGACATCCTCCTTTGGATTTATGCGCGGCAAAAGAGAGGGCATGATGGTTGGTTTTCTATCAGGCCTGCTCATTGATATCATGTTTAGTGATTTGATTGGATTTTACACATTAATTTATACTGTACTTGGTTATGCGAATGGATTTTTCCGAAAAATATTTTATGATGATGATATCAAATTACCACTTATTTTAATTGCGACAAGTGATTTCCTATACGGAAACATTGTTTGTATTTTTATGTTTATTATGAGAAGTAGATTTGACTATTTCTATTATTTGAAAAGTATTATTTTCCCTGAATTAATTTATACCATTCTAGTGACATTGGTTTTGTATCAGCTTATTTTGCAAATCAACAAGAAACTAGAATCAGAAGAACAAAGGAGTGCAAGTAAATTTGTTTAATAGTATCAAAGATTTTTTTGCAACTGTCTTTAAATCAAGATTAGTTGTTTTAATTGCATTATTTTGCGTATTGTCAATGATTATTGTGTTCCGATTATTTGATTTACAGATTGTAAATGGACAAAATTATCTTGATAATTACACCTTGTCCATTCGTAAAACCAAAACAATTAATGGAACACGTGGCAATATCTATGACAGAGATGGCGAAATTCTTGCAACAAATCGTTTGGCTTATACCGTACAAATTGAAGATAATGGTTCCTATAATGACCGTACACAGAAAAATGAATTAATCAATGAAACCATCAACACTGTAATTGACATGATTGAGCAGAATGGCGATTCCATTGTAGACGATTTTGGAATTATAGTAGATGATAATGATAACTATCAGTTTCTGTATGCGGAAGGAACAAAGCGGTCCCGTTTCTTGGCTGATATCTATGGTTACACAACCATAGATAAATTAAAGGAAGCCGGATATGGAGATGTAACTGCAGATGAGGCCATGGAGTTTTTATGTGCAAATAAAAGACCAAAAGATTATGGTTTTGGTGTTGACCAAACAAAATACACAAAAACCCGGGCCCTTCAAATTGTAACTGTCCGTTATGGAATGCATTTAAATAGTTATAAGCGATATATCCCAACAACCATTGCTTCTGACGTGAGTGCCAAGACGGTTGCTGTAATCAAAGAAAACATGACGAACCTTCAAGGTATCAGTATAGGAGAAGAGTCCCTGCGCGAATATCCTGACAGCATTTACTTTGCATCCATTCTTGGATATACCGGTAAAATTTCACAAGAAGAATACGATGCGCTGACAAAAGAGCAGCAGAAGAAATATTCTCTTACAGATATTGTTGGTAAATCAGGTATCGAACAAGTGATGGACGAGTATCTACAAGGTACAAAAGGCGAGGAAGTTGTATATGTAAATGATGTTGGAAAAGTAATTGAAACAGTCAGTGTAACAGAACCAAAAGCTGGAAAAGATGTATATCTTACAATTGATAAGGATTTACAGATTACCACATATAAGCTGATTGAAGAAAAGCTTGCCGGAATTATTTTACGCAAATTAAGCTATGTGCTGGATTACACCCGCAATCCAAACGGGGAGGCGTCCGACGTTATTGTTCCAATTGGAGATGTATACTACGCATTTATTGGAAATGAAATCCTAAATACAGATGAATTTGCAGAAGAAGATGCAACTCCTACCGAGAAGAAGGTCTACTCTTTATATTGTAAAAGGCAAGACAATGCAATCCAAAGCATTATAAATGATTTACAGAATGTAAAAGCACCTGCATATAAGGAACTTGCAAAAGAAAAGCAAGCATATATGAATTATATTGCTACAGAGCTTTTACCAACAACCGGTGTTCTGATAAAAGATAAGATTGACACAAATGACACCACTTATAAAGCTTGGAAAAATGAAAAAATTAATTTATATGCATATTTAAATTATGCCATTTCGCAGAATTGGGTGGATACTACAATCCTTCAAAAATATATTCATTCTGAAGGAAAATATTCAGATTCTAACGAAGTATATCAAGGTATTTTAGCTTATATTTCAGACTACCTAAAAACGGACGCTAAATTCGAAAAACTTGTTTATCGTTATATGGTCAAAGACGGCACACTTTCCGGAAATATGATCTGTGTATTATTATATGACCAAGGTGTTCTTAAATATGACGAAACTCAATACAATCGTTTATTAAGCGGATACAGTGCTTATGATTTTATGCGCAATAAAATCGAAAAATTAGAAATCACACCGGGCATGCTAGGTGTAGAACCATCCACCGGCTCCGCTGTTATGACAGATACTGCATCCGGAAATACCCTTGTGTGTGTTTCTTATCCGGGATATGACAATAACCGATTGGCAAACACCATGGATGTGGCTTATTATAATCAGGTTTATGCTAATTCTTCATTGCCTTTCTACAACAAGGCAACCCAGGAATTGACTGCTCCTGGTTCCACCTTTAAACCTTTAATGGCCATTACTGGCCTGACAGAAGAGGTAATTTCATCTGGTTCATTAGTTGGATGTAATGGACCATATCAAAATATTACTCCAAGTCCGACATGTTGGATTTATCCAAACGGACATGGAAGTTTAAACGTGGTTGGTGGTATTGCAAACTCATGTAATAATTATTTCTATGAAGTTGGTTTTCGTTTGGGATTAACAGAAAAGGGAAGTTATTCCTCAAGCCAAGGTCTTGCAAGAATTGAAAAGTATGCAAAAATGTTTGGCTTATCTGAAACCTCCGGATTAGAATTATCAGAAAGAACACCAAATATTAGTGATGAAGATGCTGTACGTTCTGCAATTGGACAAGGTACAAATGTGTACTCAACTAGTCAATTAGCAAGATATATCACTGGTGTCGCAAACAAAGGCACTGTATACGACTTAACATTATTACAAAAAGTTGTAGATACGAGTGGAAAAGTAATTGTGGATTATGAACCTAGTGTTTATAACAATATAACCGATGTCAGCGAAGGGACATATCAGCTTGTTCATCAGGGAATGATTGAGATGGTAAAAAAAGATGCAAGATTCAAAAGCCTTCGCGATGCCGGAATGCAAATGGCAGGAAAAACGGGTACTGCACAACAAAGTAACACACATGCAGACCATGTACTTTTTGTAGGTTTTGCTCCTAGTACGAATCCGGAAATTGCATTATGTGTACGTATTGCAAATGGATATAGCTCCGGTTATCCGGCAGAAATTGGACGAGATATGGTACGAAAACACTTTGGACTTGCTGATGATTCTCAATTGATATTTGGCAGGGCCGGCGTACTTGGTACAGAGTCACACGGGGATTAACATTAAAAAACACAGAAGATACGCCGTAACACCCACAAATGCAATCAAAATGAGAAGGAGGATTTAATATCATGGGAGAAGTGATTGTTATCACCTCAGGAAAAGGTGGCGTAGGCAAGACGACTACTACAGCAAACATTGGAGTTGGGCTTGCAAAATTAAATAAAAAAGTAGTAGTAATAGATACTGATTTAGGTCTTCGAAATTTAGACGTTGTAATGGGTCTTGAAAATCGTATTGTCTACAATTTAGTAGATGTGATTGAAGGAAATTGTCGTATGAAACAGGCTTTAATCAAAGACAAACGATTCGAGAACCTATATTTATTGCCATCCGCTCAGACAAAAGATAAATCCGCAGTTTCTCCGGGACAGGTGAGAAAATTAACAGAAGAGTTAGCAGAAGAATTTGACTATATATTATTAGATTGTCCAGCCGGCATTGAGCAAGGCTTTCAAAATGCAATCGCTGGTGCAACAAGAGCAATTGTTGTTACCACACCAGAGGTTTCGGCAATCCGCGATGCTGACCGAATTATTGGCTTGTTGGAAAAAAATAATATTAAGAAACCTGATTTAATTATTAACCGGATTCGTATGGAAATGGTAAAACGTGGGGATATGATGTCGGTAGAAGATGTGACGGAGATTCTTGCAATTAATTTACTTGGTGCAATTCCGGATGACGAAAAAATTGTGGTTGCAACAAACCAAGGAGAACCGGTCATCGGTATGGATTGCCTGTCAGGCAAAGCATATATGAATATTTGCAAACGAATCACAGGCGAAGAGGTACCTTTTTTGGATTTGGACACACACAATAATTTCATTGGCAAGCTTGCTAAAATTTTTCAGAAATAATTAGGAGGTGTAGTCATGAAAAACGGTTCTGTATTAATTGCAAAAGATAGATTGAAGTCGCTTCTTGTTTCAGACCGCGTTAACTGCACACCCGATACATTTGAAAAAATACATACCGAATTATTTCAAACAATTTCAAAATACATAGAGATAATTCCGGAGGAATTTGATGTAAAAATGACAAATTCCTATATACACATTACTTTAATGGGAGAAGATTTGTGAAATTTCTAAAAAAATACAATTTAAAGGATTATAATTTCATACTTGTAATATCTGTGCTTGCCCTATCGGTTATTGGAATTTTGGCAGTAGGAAGTGCATTGCCTTCCGCACAATCCAAACAGATTATAGGGGTTGCTTTGGGTATCATTGCTATGCTTTTAGTTTCACTAATTGATTTTGAATGGGTCTTAAACTTTTATTGGATAATCTATGGCATCAATATACTCCTTTTGCTTTGCGTGAAATTTTTTGGCGTGAATTATAATGGGGCACAACGTTGGATTGACTTAGGATTTACTACATTACAGCCTTCTGATTTAACGAAAATCTTTTTAATATTGTTTTTTGCAAAATTTATTATGAATCATGAAAATCGTATGAAAGAACCCAAAATTATTATACAATGTGTTCTTTTGGTTCTTCCATCCTTATATTTGATTTTGACACAACCAAACCTCTCTAATACACTCTGTATAACAGCAGTATTTTGCGTACTCATGTTTCTGGGTGGATTGAGTTATAAATTTATAGTCACAGTATTGGCCGTTGCAATTCCTTGTGTTGCTATACTTATCGGAGTTGCGCTCATGCCAAACCAGCCATTTTTAGAGGAATATCAACAAGAACGTATTCTTGCATGGCTTTATCCGGAGGAATATTCTTCTGATACAGGTTATCAGCAACAGAACTCAATTATTGCAATTGGCTCCGGCCAATTAAGTGGAAAAGGCTTAAATAATAACACAACAAACTCTGTAAAAAATGGTAATTTTTTATTAGAAGCAGAAACTGATTTTATTTTTGCTATCATAGGAGAAGAGTTGGGATTCGTTGGATGTTGCATTGTGATATTTTTACTATTGTTAATTATTTTGCAATGTATTATAATTGGATTGAAATCCCAGAATTTAGCAGGGCAGATTATATGCGGCGGAATAGCGGCACTCATTGGTTTTCAAAGCTTTATCAACATGGGGGTTGCAACTGGTGTGCTACCGAACACAGGATTGTCATTGCCATTTGTCAGTGCCGGCCTAACATCAATTGTCTGCTTTTACATGGGAATTGGTTTTGTATTAAATGTAGGTTTACAACCGAAAAAATATTAAAGGAGTCTGGACATGAATATCGGATTAATCGCACATGATTCAAAAAAGACATTAATGCAAAATTTTTGCATTGCATATAAAGGCATTTTAAGCAAGCATCAGTTGTTTGCAACAGGAACGACAGGTCGTTTAATTGAAGAAGTAACAAATTTAACGATTCATAAATATTTGGCAGGTCCACTTGGCGGAACGGAGCAATTAGGAAGTCAAATTGCTCAAAATGATATTGATGCATTGATTTTTTTGCGTGATGCAATGGAGCCAAAACCGCATGAACCAAATGTAAACGATGTTGTTCGTCTTTGTGATATGTACAACATACCGATTGCAACTAACTTAGCAACAGCAGAGCTTCTTGTTCTTGCGCTGGATAGAGGAGATTTGGATTGGCGTGAAATGTACAGATAGAACGTTTAGAAGACGTAGAAGAAATCGAAAAAGAGAATTATTAATTAAATTTATATGCAGTGTGATTTTCTTAGGTTTAGTCATTTGTATCGCCGTTATCAGTATGAATGCGCGCAATCGAATTATTAAACATGAAGCTCGTACCTATCAATCATCTATCTATGAAGCAGATTTATTTGCCGAGAATCTTTGCGTTACAAACGAAGAGGTAGAGTTTGATGCGTTTCATACAAACGATGAGTTTAAGGGTGCGCTTTTATTCGATATAGAAAATCAAAAAATATTATTTTCAGAACATGCAAATGATAAATTGTATCCTGCAAGTACAACAAAAATATTGACTGCATATGTTGCATTAAAGTATGGAAACTTAGAAGACTATGTTACAATTAGCGAAACAGCAGTAGATGTACCTTCTGATTCCTCCACTGCACATTTGCAGGTAGGCGATGTTTTGTCTTTGAAGGATTTGCTCTACGCATTAATGCTTCCTTCGGGAAATGATAGTGCAGTTGCAATTGCTGAACACATTTCAGGAGATGTAAAAAATTTTGTTGATTTAATGAACAAAGAAGCCAATGCGCTTGGTGCATCAAATACGCATTTTGTGAATCCACATGGCTATCAAGACAAAGACCATTATACAACAGCATATGATTTGTACCTGATTTTTAATGAATGTATTAAAAATGAAACTTTTTTGGAAATTGTATCCTCGAAGAACTATAGTACAGCTATTGCACAAAAAAATGGGACCAAGCGAAATGTAACATGGGGACAATCCAATCAGTTTGTAACCGGTGCTAGGAAAACACCAAAAGGAATCACCTTGATTGGAGGCAAAACCGGAAATACATATGATGCCGGTTCATGCTTGGTTATGTATGGAAAGGATTCTGTTGACACGCCATATATATCCATTATCATGGGGGCAACATCCAGACGTAATTTGTATGATAATATGACATTTTTATGGACAGCCATACCATAAAAAAGGGTTCTTACATAGAACCCTTTTTATCGTCATTGATACGTCCATAAAGTGTTATCAAATATAAACCACATAATCCTACGAGAATATACACAATACGTGAAAGTAATGTCATATTCCCAAACAGGAACGCAACAAGATCAAAACGAAAAACACCTATAAGTAGCCAATTGAGTGCACCTATAATTACAAGTGTCAGGCTGATATTATCAAAATATTTCATTTGTGTTTCCTCCTTGTTTAAGTTTCTAATTAGAATTATAACCAAGTAATAGGAAAATATGTATGACTGAAAAAAATTTATATAAAAAATATTCTGAGTATTTAAAAAGCAAATATGGAGAGAAAGTTTATAAACTACCAATTAATTTGCCAATCACCTGTCCAAACAGAATAAATGGTCAGGGATGTAGTTTTTGTGCAGAAGTTGGAACCGGTTTTGAAGCTGCGGATGCATCCATATCTGTAACAGAACAATTAAATACAACAAAGCAATTGATTGAAAAAAAGTACAAAGCCAAAAAATATATTGCGTACTTTCAAAATTATACAAATACATTCATGGAGTTAGAACAATTTCGCGCTTATATTATAGAAGCAGCTACAAATACAGATATTGTAGAAATATCTATATCCACAAGACCGGATTGTATTAAGGATAGTTATCTCGATGTTCTCCTAGATATTTACAACACGTACCATGTTGATATCAATATTGAATTAGGACTACAGACGGCTAATTACCACACTTTAGATTTCATAAATCGTGGACACGGTTTGGCAGAATTTATTGATGCGGTACTACGTATTAAAAAATATCCTTTTACGATTTGTACGCATGTTATTCTTAATCTTCCGGAAGATACTATGCGGGATACAATTGAAACTGCAAAAATCTTATCCGCATTAAATATTGATATTGTAAAATTACATTCGCTTTATATTGCAAAAAATACGAAGTTGTCCAATCAATATAGAAATGGTACAATAAGTATATGTTCCAAAGAAGAATATTTTGACCGAGTGATTGCATTTATAGAACATCTTTCCCCTGACATCGTTATAGAAAGACTATTTAGCAGAGTACCAGAGGAGGATGCTTACTTTTCTAATTGGAATACCAGTTGGTGGAAGCTGCAAGATGAGTTGCTTGATAAAATGATAGAATTAGATGTATATCAAGGCAAAGAGTTTCATTATTTGAATGGGAGTGCATTAAACAAATTATGACAAATGTTATAAAATACCCAAAAGAAAAACAGCTCAATATAGGAATCGTGATTTTTGGCATTATTTTTGTGTATTTGCTTGCAACAATTATAATGTATCTGACCGCACCCAAAATCACCGTTTATGAAGTGCGCCAGGGTTCTATCTTAAAGGATAATGCTTACACAGGACTTGCTCTGAGAGAAGAGTCTGTTGTTTATGCTGATTCACCGGGGTATATCAATTTTTATGCGGAAGACAACAGTAAGGTTAAGGTTGGGACAAAAATCTATACGCTTTCCAGCCAGAAATTAGATTTTGAAATGGAAGCTGTTGATGAAACAGAAGAAATCCTATCTAACGAAGAGAAATACGCCCTTCTTTTAAAAATACAGTCCTATAACAACCAATTTCAGGAGTGTGATTTTTCTTCCACTTATCAGTTAAAAAACGAAATACAAGGTTCGTTAAACAAGATAACAAGCCAAAGCAAAACAGACCAGATTAACAATTTGATTTCTTCAGGTACATATTCAGATTTAACCATAAAAACCGCTGCAAAAGACGGTGTTTTGGTTTGTCTTACAGATGGTATGGAAGATCTTTCTGTAGAGACCATTTCTCGTGAACATTTGAAAAAAACAAATTATAAAAAGAATGAGTTAAGCAGTAATCAGAAAATATCTGCTGGTGAGCCGATATATAAACTGGTTACAAATGATAAATGGAATTTATTAATTGAAGTATCTAAAGAGACACAGACTGCTTTGAAAGACAAGAAAACAGTGAAAGTTAACTTCAAAAAAGACAATCAGGAAATGAGGGCAACCCTAACGTTTTTGGAGCAGTTTGATAAACCTGTTCTATGCCTTTCATTTGACAATTC
>JAZOMR010000179.1:0-1814 GCA_045654105.1 Faecalimonas sp.
AAAATCATGTTTTATAAATGAAAAGCACTAAACGAAAATTCGAAAAATAATTAAATATACACGAATATGAAAAACAAATTATTACTTTTAGTTATGATGTGCGTGATGACAATCACTGTATTTGCAATGCCAGCACGCAAAGGTGGTGTAATAGTAACACAACCTGATGGAACAGAACTGACTATTTATCAACATGGTGATGAACATTTCCATTGGGTTACAAATGAAAATGGAGATTGGCTGACAAAAACCGAAGATGGCTTTTATAAAGTTACAGATTCGTTGACGACTGATAAGATTATAGCAAGACGAAAAGCCTCTCCAAGACAAATCCAACGCAGTAGTACGTTGAACATTGCGCCACGTGGATTAATTATTTTGGTGAATTTCAAGGATTTGTCATTTTCTACCAGCAAGGAAGATATGGTTGATATGTTAACGGGAGTAGATTATACTCGTAATTATACATATGTTCGTGGTAGTAGAACCTATGAAGTGCATTCTAAAGGATCTGCTCGTCAATATTTCTTTGATGCTTCGAACGGGCAGTATAATCCGCAGTTTGATGTCTTTGGACCTGTTACGGTAAGTCAAAACATGGCATATTATGGAGGAAATGACTATTATGGCAATGATCTTCATCCTGAATTGATGGTGGCAGAAGCATGTGAGTTAGCGGATGGGAGTGTAGATTTTTCACAATACGACAATGATGGTGATGGCGTTGTAGATTTTGTGTATGTGTTTTACGCAGGTTTTGGTGAAGCAGATGGCGGTGATGCTAATACTATTTGGCCTCATCAATGGGCCGTATCAGTTACGACAAATTTGCGATTAGATGGTAAAAAAATAGATACTTATGCTTGTAGCAATGAACTCGATTTTAGAACTAAAGTACATACTGGAATTGGTACTTTTTGCCATGAGTTTAGTCATGTGTTAGGATTGCCAGATATGTATGCTACTGATGGTTCTACACATAAAACTTTAGGCAATTGGTCTATTATGGACTATGGATCGTATAATAACGAGAGTAACACGCCTCCTACTTATTCCGCATACGAGCGCTTCTTTATGGGGTGGCTAACTCCAAGATTGATTACTGAGTCTGAAAACGTGGTGTTAGAGGATTTGAGTATTTCCAACGAAGCATTGCTGATTTCCTCGACTGATAAACATAATTTGATTGGTAATAATCCTAATCCAACTACATTCTATCTATTGGAAAATCGCCAACAGTTAGGTTGGGATGAGTACTTATCTGGACACGGGCTAATGCTTACCAAAATACAATACAACTCCAACAAATGGTACCAAAACATAGTCAACAACAATGCATATAGCATGGGTGTTGATTTGATAGAGGCAGATGGAAATGATAGTGGTAATCCAAAAGCAGGTGATTTGTTTCCTGCGGGAGCAACTGAATATACTGGGATTGCAAACCATCCAATTAAGCATATTCGGGAGAAAAATGGAGTAATAACTTTTAGTTATAAGAATGCTATACCAGATTCCAATGATGAACCAGATGATGAATATAAATTACTATATTCTTCCACCGATGGCAATATCGTAACACCATATAAGACTGATGCTTTCGGCGCAAATATTGTGAGCAATAAGATTATCAATGGTCAATGTTTTATTACTTTTGATGGTCCTATAACGAATATTGGAGACTCTGCTTTCTATGGCTGCAGAAAACTTACATCTATCACAATCCCAAATGGTGTAATGAGTATAGGAAATTCTGCTTTTGGTGATTGCTACAACTTGTCCTCAATCACAATCCCTGAAAGCGTAACTAATAT
>JAZOMR010000180.1:0-17980 GCA_045654105.1 Faecalimonas sp.
TAATTGCGTTGATTTTGACAGGAATAATGCTGTTTACATTAGGTGGATGTGGAGCAGCAGACTTTGATGCGAAGGGCTATGTGAAAGCTGCTTTGGATGCAAAATTTCATAAAGAATACGAGGCATACGCAAATATAATCGGTGTTTCGAAAGAAGAAGCAAAGAAGCAGATGGAAGACGAGTTCAATGAGTCTTTGAAAACATCTATGAGTGAGTCAGGCCTTAAGATTACGGATGCAGAAATGGAAGAATACTTAAAATTAGAAGCTGAGATTCGCACAAAAGTGAAGTATGAGGTGAAGAAGGCTGTCAAAGATAAAGATGGTAACTTCGCTGTTGACGTGGTTATCACACCGATTTTGGCAGATGAGAATTTGCAGTCAATATTTTCGAATAAATTAACTGCGGCAGTTCAAAAGGGTGCCACAGAAAGTCAATACATGGCTACATTTTTAGAAGCCATGAGGGAATGCGTTGCTAATGCAGAGTCAGGAGAAGTTGTGACTATGACACTGCATGTAAAATGGACAGAAAAGGATAAGCAGAAGGTTTATCAGATTGATGAGAAAGAATGGTTAAAGCTGGATTCTGTTGCGACAGGGAATACAGTGGAATAAAACTTTACAAAGGGTGTGGATAAGTTGTGTACTTATCCACACCCTATCAACATATTTTAACAAGTTATCAACATTCAAATTATTGAAAATAGAAGTAGCATCATGCTACAATTCTATTACATCAAAATAGGACACAGATTTGTTTCGAATCATTCAAAGTATCCAAATTGCGTTTGGTCAAAAACGCATCTGATTTTCAAGACGTTTCAGTCAGAGAAATTCAATTTGATGAAAACTGAAAACCGGAGGTGTATGCCTATGATTGTTTATGTTGTGTAGATACTACAGGACTGTTGCAAAATACACACAAAATGTGTATACTTATAAAGTGAGGAGGAACAATATGAAGAGAAGAGACCTGATAAAAAAATTAGAGCAGGCAGGTTTTCGTTTCAAAGAGCATGGTGGAAACCATGATACGTATAAACGTGGAAATGACACAGAACAAGTCCCTAGACATAGGGAAATTAATGAGATAACAGCAAAAATGATTTTGAAAAAGTGGAGGTTGTTATGAAACAAGTATATCCAGTATTAATTGTAGAGTATAAAAAAGATTTTTTAGTGTATGTTCCAGATATGGAAATATACACCGAAGGGAAAAGCATGGTTGATGCTATTGAAATGGCACGGGATGCTATAGGCTTAAAGGGTATTGATTTCGAGGACGATGGCAAAGCAATCCCATTGCCATCTACAAGAGAAGCCGCTTTAAATAGAGCAAAAGAAGATGCCGACATCTTTGATTATTCAACAGGCATATTGACATTGGTAGATGTCGATTTTTATGAATATCGTCGAAGAGTTGATAATAAGGCGGTGAGGAGAAACGTAACCTTACCAAACTGGTTGAATGCAGAAGCCGAAAAGGCTCAGTTAAACGTGTCCAGGGTTTTGCAAGATGCTTTAATAAGTATTTTGGGCATAACTAGGAAATATTAAAGTCATGCTCCACCTGCATATCCTGATAATCCTTTGGAGAGATTCCATACTCTTTCTTAAAGGCACGATAAAAGCTTGAGTAATCACCAAAGCCAAACATTTGATACGCTTCGGTGATACTCATTTTGCCGGAAATAGCGTCCTTGCACAAATCAAGACGTTTCTTCGTAATATATTGGTGAATGGACAAGCCGAAGTTGTCCTTAAACACGTGGGCAATGTGATATTTGCTGACATAGAATTTCTGTGCTAGTTTTTCTAAGGATAAATCTTCGTCTAGGTGGTCTTCGATATATTCTGCCAGTTGTTGATAAAGTACATATTCGGTATTTTTCCGTTTTGGCGTGTTTTGCTCATATGCCAAGCGGTTCAGACAGAGAATGAGGTCGTTGATGCAGATGGATATCTGTGCATCGCGGCCGAATTTTTTTGCATGCATTTCCTCTAATATGCGCAAAAGCTTCGATTGTACAGAGTGAAATTCCATTTGGTCCGTGTGGAAAATATAGCATTTTTCTGTCCCTGTATATTGCATAATATAAGCATAATCAGGGGAAGATTGAAGTAAGTGGTTGCAATATTCCTGACTAATCCAGAACACAAAACGACGGTAAGGTTTGTCGTATGTTTTAATTACAGAGCGATGGGAAAGATGAGGAGGAATTAGCATGATATCTCCGGAGAGAATGGTATATTCTTCCGTTCCAACCTGCATGACAATATCGCCCTCCAGAAAGAAGCAGAATTCATAGTAATTGTGTGTGTGCAAATCTACGTTAGGAAGGGCGCGGTCTTCATAATAATAAAGTTCAAAATCCTGTGACAACATATATTGTCGCGGTTGAAATGCAGTTTGTAATCTCTTTCTCATAGTTGTTCTCCTAAAATAAATACTCTATAAAATAATATCACGAAACAACAACTTTTGCAATGTATACAACAAATAGCTCAATTGATTTTAAGTTAAAGATTTTTTATAATAAAATCATATAAACTACAGAAGAAACGAGACGTAAATCAAAAAAGAAAAAGGTAGGTAATGTATTATGGAAATGACATTAAGATGGTATGGATCAAAGTTTGACACAGTAACGCTCAAACAAATTCGCCAAATCCCAGGTGTAAAAGGTGTTATCACAACTCTTTATGACACACAACCGGGTGAAGTTTGGACACGTGAAGCAATCCGTGCACTCAAAGAAGAAGTGGAAGCAGCAGGTCTTCACATTGCAGGTATCGAAAGTGTAAATGTACACGATGCAATTAAGACAGGTGCTCCGGACAGAGATTACTATATCGATAACTATATTCAATGTTTGGAAAATTTAGGTGAAGAAGGCATCAAATTAGTATGCTACAACTTCATGCCTGTATTTGACTGGACAAGAACTGAGTTAGCTCGTGAATTGGAAGATGGCTCAACAGCACTTGCTTACACACAGGATGCAGTAGATGCATTAGACCCTGAAAAAATGTTTGAATCTATTGCAGGGGATATGAACGGAACTGTAATGCCAGGCTGGGAACCGGAAAGAATGGCACGCGTAAAAGAATTATTCGAATTATACAAAGACATTGATGATGAAAAATTATTCCAAAACTTAATCTATTTCTTGGAAAGAATTATGCCTGTTTGTGACAAATATGACATCAACATGGCAATTCACCCAGATGATCCGGCATGGAGCGTATTTGGACTTCCACGCATCATCATCAACAAAGAAAACATTCTTCGTATGGTAAATACAGTAGATAACGTACACAACGGTGTAACCTTCTGTGCAGGTTCATACGGTACAAGCTTAAAGAATGACCTTCCGGACATGATTCGTTCATTAAAGGGAAGAATTCATTTTGCACATGTTCGTAACTTAAAGTTCATTACACCAACGAACTTCCAGGAAGCACCACACCTTTCTTCAGAAGGTACCTTCGATATGCACGCAATTATGAGAGCGTTATATGATATCGGATTTGACGGACCAATCAGACCAGACCATGGACGTATGATTTGGGACGAAGTAGCAATGCCAGGTTACGGCTTATACGACAGAGCACTTGGAGCATGCTATTTACAAGGACTTTGGGAAGCAATTGAAAAAGAAGATAGAGCCAATAAATAGGAGGCATAAAAAGATGAAATTAAACGAACAAGGACTTCTTGATAGAAAGCAATGGGAAGAAAAAGGATACAACCTTCCACAGTTTGACAGAGCCGCTGTAACAGCAGCAACAAAAGAAAATCCATTCTGGATTCACTTTGGACCGGGAAATATTTTCCGTGCATTCCAGGCAAATGTAGTACAGAATCTTTTAAATCAGGGACTTCTTGACCGAGGCCTAGTGGTAGCCGAAGGCTACGACTATGAAATCGTAGAAAAGATGAATCATCCACATGATGATTACAATCTTCTTGTTACATTAAAAGCAAATGGAACAGTAGAAAAAACAGTGATTGGTTCGGTTGTAGAATCGTTGACAGTAAACTCAGAAAATGAAGCAGACTGGACACGTTTGAAAGAAATTTTCGGAAAAGATTCTCTTCAAATGGCTTCTTTCACAATTACAGAAAAAGGCTATAGCCTTGTAAATGGTAAAGGCGACCCGCTTCCAGGTGTGGAAGATGACTTCGCAAATGGCCCTGTAAAGGCTATGAGCTATATGGGTAAAGTGGCAGCTCTTGTTTACGCAAGATACGAAGCAGGACGCAAACCAATTGCTATGGTAAGTATGGATAACTGCTCACACAACGGTGACAAGTTATTTGCAGCAATCAGCACATTTGCAGAAAAATGGGCAGAAAACGGCGTAGTAGATGCAGGCTTTAGAGATTATGTAAACGATAAGAGCAAGGTTTCATTCCCTTGGTCTATGATTGATAAGATTACTCCAAGACCGGATGCTTCCGTAGAGGCAATCTTAAAGGCTGACGGTGTGGAAGAATTAGAACCTGTTGTTACTTCAAAGAACACATGGGTTGCACCATTTGTAAATGCAGAAGAAACAGAATACCTTGTTATCGAAGACGCATTTCCAAATGGAAGAAATGCAGCACTTGAAAAAGGCGGTTTAATGTTCACAGAACGTGAAACTGTAGACAAAGTAGAAAAGATGAAGGTTTGTACTTGTCTGAACCCACTTCACACCTGTCTTGCAGTCTTCGGATGTATCTTAGGATACGAAAAGATTTCCGAAGAAATGAAAGATGAGCAGCTGAAGAAATTGGTAGAGACAGTTGGCTATGTGGAAGGTCTTCCGGTTGTTGTTAATCCGGGCGTACTTGATCCGAAAGAATTTATTGATACTGTACTTAACGTACGTATTCCAAATCCATTTATGCCTGACACACCACAACGTATCGCTACAGATACTTCACAAAAGTTAGCAATCCGTTTCGGTGAGACAATCAAAGCATACGCGGCAGCAGATAACTTGGATGTGGCAGATTTGAAATTAATTCCGGTTGTATTCGCAGGATGGTTAAGATATCTCATGGGTGTAAATGACAACGGAGAGAAATTCGAACTCAGCCCAGACCCACTTTTGGAAGCTGTATGCCCATACGTTGCAGGATTGGAATTAGGAAAAGACGCTGACGTAGAAGCAGCAGTAAAACCACTTCTTGAAGATGCAAAGATTTGGGGCGTAAACCTATACGAAGTAGGTATGGCTGAAAAAGTAGCTGGATACCTGAAGGAAATGATTGCAGGACCGGGCGCTGTCAGAGCGACACTAAAAAAGTACGTGTAAGCGCGGCGCAAACAACTTAAAAATATATATGAACATGAAGAGGTAAAATGAGATGAAAGCATTTATGGATAAAGATTTCTTGCTGTCGACTGAGACAGCAAAGAAATTGTATCATGAGTATGCAGCGGTAATGCCGATTATCGACTACCACTGTCATATTAATCCACAGGAAATTTATGAGGATAGAAAATTTGATAACATCACACAGGTTTGGCTTGGCGGAGACCATTACAAATGGCGTCAAATGCGTTCAAACGGTGTGGAAGAAAAATACATTACAGGTGATGCAACAGACCGCGAGAAATTCCAAAAATGGGCAGAGACACTTGAGATGGCAATTGGAAATCCACTCTATCACTGGAGTCACTTGGAATTAAAAACATACTTTGGATATGAGGGAACTTTAAATGGGGATACTGCAGAAGAAGTATGGAATCTCTGCAATGCAAAGCTTGCAGAAGACAGTATGACGGTAAGAAATATCATCAGACAATCCAATGTAACTTTACTTTGTACAACAGATGATCCGATTGATTCTTTGGAGTGGCATATTAAAATCAAAGAAGATGATAGCTTTGATGTACAGGTGCTTCCAACATGGAGACCAGACAAGGCGATGAATTTGGAAAAACCGGATTACTTGGATTATCTGATAAAACTTAGCAATGTAAGCGGCGTTCAGATTAATAACTTCAAAAGTCTGATTGCAGCATTACAAGTACGAATGGATTTCTTTGAAGAAGTTGGATGTAAAATTTCAGACCACGGTTTGGAATACATTATGTATGAACCTGCTTCAGATGAAGAAATCGAAGCAATATTCGCAAAGAGATTAAAAGGCGAAATGGCAAGTCAGCAGGAAATGAGAAAATTCAAGACTGCCTATATGATTGCAATGGGAAGAGCTTATAGCAAAAAAGGATGGGCAATGCAATTGCATTACGGAGCGAAACGTGACAATAATCAGTTGATTTATCGCAGCTTAGGTCCAGACACAGGTGTTGACTGTATCAATACTTATGCACCATCCTCTGAAATGGCAGATTACTTAAATGCATTGGTTGTAACAGACGAACTTCCAAAGACTATTATCTACAGCTTGAATCCAACAGATAATGCAGCAATCGGAACCATTATCGGATGTTTCCAAGGAACAGAAGCAATCGGCAAGATTCAACAAGGTAGCGGTTGGTGGTTCAATGACCACAAGCAAGGTATGATGGACCAGATGATTTCACTTGGAAATCTTGGACTTCTTGGTAACTTTATCGGTATGCTGACAGACTCGAGAAGCTTCTTGTCATATACAAGACATGAGTACTTCCGTAGAATTATGTGTGACTTGATTGGTGAATGGGTAGAAAATGGTGAATATCCGGCAGATTATAAAGTATTAGAAAAAATCGTAAAAGGTATTTCTTATAATAATGCGAAGAGATACTTCGGTTTTGACGTTTAGGAGGATAAAACGATGAACGAATTATTAACAAGAGTACAAAGCATGGGTGTTGTACCGGTAGTTGTATTAAATGATGCAAAAGATGCAGCTCCACTTGCAAAAGCACTTTGCGATGGTGGACTTCCATGTGCAGAAGTAACCTTCCGTACAGAAGCGGCAGAAGAATCTATCCGCATTATGGCAGAGCAGTTTCCGGAAATGTTAATCGGAGCAGGAACAGTTCTTACGATTGAACAAGTAGATAAAGCAGTGGCAGCAGGTGCGAAATTTATCGTTAGCCCAGGATTTGACCCGGAAATCGTAGATTACTGTTTATCAAAAGATATCTTAGTTTTACCAGGATGTATCACACCTTCTGAAGTAGCACAAGCTGTAAAACGTGGTTTGGAAGTAATCAAATTCTTCCCGGCTGAACAGTTCGGTGGAGTAGCAACAATCAAAGCATTGGCAGCACCATATACAAATGTAAAATTCATGCCAACCGGCGGTGTAAGTGCAAAGAACCTTGCAGATTATCTTGGATTCAAGAAAATCGTTGCATGTGGCGGAAGCTGGATGGTAAAAGGCGACATGATTGCAGCAGGTGAATTTGATAAGATTAAAGAAATGACGGCTGAAGCAGTGGCATTAGTAAAAGAAATCAGAGGTTAATTAGTTTATAAGGAGAAAATAGTATGAATTTAAATTTAAGACCAGCAAATGAATGTAAATTTGATGCAGTTTCATTAGGCGAAGTAATGCTTCGTCTTGACCCGGGCGAAGGACGTATTCGTACAGCTCGCAGCTTCCGTGCATGGGAAGGCGGCGGAGAATACAATGTTGTTCGTGGACTTAGAAGATGTTTTGGACTTAAAACTGCCGTTATCACAGCATTTGCTGATAACGAAGTAGGTATGTTAATGGAAGACTTCATTCTTCAAGGTGGAGTTGATACATCATTAATCAAATGGATGAAGACAGACGGTATCGGAAGAACTTGCCGTAACGGACTTAACTTTACAGAAAGAGGATTTGGTATCCGTGGTGCAGTAGGATGCTCTGACCGTGCAAACACTGCAATCTCAAAAGCGACTCCGGAAGATTTTGATTTTGATTACATCTTTGGTACCCTTGGAGTACGTTGGTTACACACAGGCGGTATCTACGCTGCATTATCAGAACAATCTTGTGAAACTGTACTTGCAGCAATTAAAACAGCAAAGAAATACGGAACAATCGTTTCTTACGACTTGAACTACCGTCCATCTATGTGGAGTGCAATCGGTGGACACGCAAAGGCGCAGGAAGTAAATAAAGAAATCGCAAAATACGTTGACGTTATGATCGGTAACGAAGAAGACTTTACAGCATGCCTTGGATTTGAAATTGAAGGTAACGATGAAAACCTAAAAGAGTTAAACATCGAAGGTTACAAGAAAATGATTAACAAGGCTGTAGAAACATATCCAAACTTCAAAGCAGTTGCAACTACACTTCGTGAAGTAAAAACAGCAACTGTAAATGACTGGTCAGCACTTTGCTGGGCAGGCGGAGAAATCTACAAAGCAAAAGACTACAAGGGACTTGAAATTATGGACCGCGTAGGTGGCGGAGATTCCTTTGCATCAGGCCTTATCTATGGTCTTATGACAACAGGTGATGCTGAAATCGCAGTAAACTACGGTGCAGCACATGGCGCACTTGCTATGACAACTCCTGGTGACACAACAATGGCAAGCAAAAAAGAAGTAGAAGCCATCATGGGTGGCGCTGGCGCGAGAGTGCAGAGATAAATTAAAGGAGATACACTATGGGATATTTAAAAGGAAAAACAGCGATTATAACAGGAGCAGGCAGAGCAGTATTAAGTGATGGTAGATGTGGTTCCATTGGATATGGAATAGCAACAGCGTATGCGAAAAAAGGGGCAAATCTTGTAATTACGGGACGTAATTTGAAAAAATTAGAAGAGGCAAAAGAAGAGCTCGAAAGATTATATG
Organism: Faecalimonas sp.; assembly: GCA_045654105.1. Classification (GTDB taxonomy): domain Bacteria; phylum Bacillota; class Clostridia; order Lachnospirales; family Lachnospiraceae; genus Faecalimonas. The sequence goes on from JAZOMR010000180.1 coordinate 8,748, forward strand.
GAATTCAAGTGCTTATTTTACAAGCAGATGTGAATGCAGGTGCTGATAATGAAGCAGTAGTTGCAAATGTAGTTGAAAAAACGATAGAAACCTTTGGAAGAATCGACGTGCTAGTGAATAACGCACAAGCTTCTGCATCGGGTGTTCCTATTGCAGAACATACTACAGAACAATTTAACTTAGCAATGTTTTCAGGACTTTATGCGACGTTCTATTATATGAAAGCATGTTATCCATACTTGAAAGAAACACAAGGAACGGTAATCAACTTTGCCTCAGGTGCAGGTTTGTTTGGGAACTTCGGACAATGTTCATATGCAGCAGCAAAAGAAGGCGTGCGAGGACTCTCTCGTGTTGCTGCTACAGAATGGGCCAAAGATGGTATCAATGTAAATGTAATCTGTCCACTTGCATGGACCGCGCAATTGGAGAACTTTGAAAAGGCTTATCCAGATGCATTTAAGGCAAATGTAAAAATGCCACCAGCAGGACATTACGGAGACCCGGAAAAAGAAATAGCAAGTGTATGTGTACACTTGGCATCTCCGGACATGAAGTATTTGACAGGTGAAACACTAACCTTAGAAGGCGGCATGGGATTAAGACCATAAAGTGAAAACGCAAATAGCTGCGGGGGAAACTCCGCAGCTATTTTTTATTGTAATTAACCAATATGTGTGTTATGATTTCCATAACATCAAATCTGGACAAGGTTCGGTCGAACAATTTTATTGTCCTATGTGTTTCAAACACATCTGAATTTCAAGACGTTTCAGTCAGTGAATTTCAATTTGATGAAAATTGAATATGGGAGGTTGATGCCTATAATTGTTTTTATTCTTGACAATACGCATTCAATACACATATAATAAGAGGAAGGAATCTATATGAAAAGAAGAGATTTAATAAAGTTATTAGAGAGAAACGGGTGGTATATGAAGAGAAATGGTGGAAATCATGATTTATATACAGACGGTACAAGAACTGAGCCAATCCCAAGACATACAGAAATTCGAGAAAGGCTTGCAAGAGATATTATAAAAAAATATAATTTAAAATGAAAGGAAAAGGAGACAATATGACAAAGAGAAGTGTATATCCTATTATAATTACGGAAGAGATGGATGGATTTTATGTATCAATTCCTGACTTTGAGACAGCGACACAAGGAGAGAGCATAGCAGATGCCATCATGATGGCGCGAGATGCCATTGGTCTTATGGGGATTGATATGCAAGATGAAGGAAAAGAACTTCCAGTTCCTTATTCTAAAGAGTATGATAAACAGGAAACAGATATTGTAACCTTGGTAGATGTAGATTTTGCAGAATACAGAAAAAGAGTTGATAATCGGGCAGTTAAGAAAAATTGTACGATTCCTTATTGGTTAAGTGTCGAAGCAGAAAAAGTAGGGATCAATTACTCGCGTATACTGCAAGAGGCTCTTATGAATATCTTGGGGTTGCCAAGAAAAACATACTAGACTTAGTAATAAACTTCATATCCTCAAACAAGAGAAGTAGACACGGATTGTGTCCCATAAGCCTCGGCGTTTTGCCGAGGCTTCTTCTATTTCTTATACATCTTCCGATATCTAAGCGGCGAATACCCCGTTATCTTCTTAAACACATTCCCGAAATACGCAGAAGAATTAAAACCGCAGAGCTGCGAGATTTCCAGCATATCCTTATCTGAAGATTCCAAGAAATTGCAGGCATTTTTCACACGAATGTTATTCAGATAATCAATCATCGTTATCCCCATAGCCTCTTTGAATACACGGCACAGGTGATGCTTGGATACATGCATCTGCTCTGCGATCTGGTCAATGGAGTGTATTTCTGAAAAATGCTTATTGATATATTTAATGATATTACTAATTCTCTCGTCGTAAGCTGTATCTGGCGTACATTTAGATAGCTTGCGAAGCAATGTCGCAAGGTCCACGGCAAAATCGGTCTGTCTTGTGTCATCTGCCAGAGATTTTAAGAGTCCCTTTAGTTCCTCTTGCATGCTTTCCGGCGGGGAAATGAACACCTTATCGAAGCAACGCAGCAAATCCTTTAGTGCGTTTGGGGTGTAGGTCTCTGCCAGATAGTCGTATGTAAATCCAACAATGGTACGAAGCGAGTACGCACCACCGGTGCGATGAAACTTATTTGGAGCAATCAAAATAAAGTCCCCTGCCGATACGGAAAAGAACTTATCCTCTACAAAATATTCCCGACTGCCGGCTTCCAAATAATACAATTCATAGGAATTATGGTAGTGCATGGCAGGCATGGAAAACTTTCTTGCAACGGTACTTACAAAATGGTCCGGTGTATCTTCATAAAATGCCATCTAATATCGCCTCCTAATATCAATATTTTACTAAAATACAAGAAAAACGTCAATATCGTGATATAAAATATAAAAATATTATGTTACTATTCAGACATGCGGCAAATATATGTATGGAAACGTCATGCTCGCATGTAAGTTGACAATACATATATTTTGTAATAAGTAAAGGAAGGGATTATGATGAAAAATTTAAACGCAAAAATGATTCAAAAAACAGAGAGACCAATTAAGGTAATTCAATTTGGTGAAGGAAATTTCCTTCGTGCATTTGTTGACTATATGATTGATGTTGCGAACGAGGCGGGAGTGTTTGACGGCAGCATCGCAATCGTGAAGCCAATTTCATTTGGAAATCTGGAAATGTTTGAGAAACAGGATAATTTATACACCGTTGTTCTTCGAGGAAAAGAGAACGGACAGACAGTAAATGACAGCCGTATCGTTACTTCCGTTTCAAAAGTGTTAGACTGTAAGGACGATTATGATGAATATATGGCACTTGCAAAATTAGATAGTTTACGTTTTGTTGTATCTAATACAACTGAAGCAGGAATCGTGCTTGACGAAAATGACAATTTCGATGGACTTCCAACTACATATCCTGGAAAATTAACAAAATTTTTGTATGAACGCTATAAAGCATTTGACGGGGATGTAAATAAAGGTCTCATTATTCTTCCGGTAGAATTAATTGAAAATAATGGTGGCAAATTAAGAGAATGTGTGTTGGCACTTTGTGATATTTGGAAATTGCCGTTAACGTTTAAAGTCTGGGTGCAAGCAGCCTGCGTATTCTGCAGCACACTTGTTGACCGTATTGTAACAGGTTATCCAAGAAACGAAGTGGCAGCCATCTGCGAGGAACTTGGATATCAGGACAACTTAGTTGATGTCGGAGAACCATTTGGACTCTGGGTCATTGAGAGTGACAAGGATATCAGTGGGGAACTTCCTTTAGATAAAGCAGGACTCCCGGTTGTATTTACTGATAATCAAAAACCATACAGAGAGAGAAAGGTACGTGTATTAAACGGTGCACATACTGCATCAGTATTGGCGGGATATCTCTATGGTTTGGACATTGTGCGTGACTGTATGCATGACGAAATCATGGGCAAATTTATTCGACAAGTAGTTATGGATGAAATCGTTCCACAGGTACCACTTCCTATAGAAGAAGTGAAGGCATTCGCCGCATCTGTATTTGAACGTTTCGAGAATCCATTTATCGATCACGCCCTGCTTTCCATATCACTCAACTCCGTTTCAAAATGGAAAGCAAGGGTACTGCCATCATTTAAAGACCATGTTGCAAATAAGGGTGAATTGCCAAGACTCATTACATTTTCACTGGCAGCGCTTTTTGCCTTCTACTCATCAGAGGATTTGAGAGAGGGTACTCTCTATGCAAAACGAGCAGATGGAACTGCATATGAGATTCATGACGATGCGCATGTGTTAGAATTTTTCGCTGCAAACAGCGGAAAAGAAGCAGGTGAGTTTGTGAAGGCAGCTTTATCTAATGAAGCATTCTGGGGCGAAGATTTGACTGCATACGAAGGTATGGAAAAGACCGTGACTGAGTGGCTCACACTTATCAAAGCAGATGCAAAAGACGCACTTCAGAAAGTGTTAGGTATGTAATATGAAGGCGATAAAAATACATCCAAGTGATAAGGTGGCTGTGGCTATCAATACGCTAAAAGCACAAGAAACATTCGAAATTGATGGAAATGAATACGTAGCGAAGGCGGAGATTCCGGCAGGGCATAAGGTTGCAATTGCCCCAATCAAAGCAGACGAAAATATTATCAAATATGGATTTCCAATTGGTCATGCAAAAGTAGATATCACAGTGGGAGAGCATGTTCACTCTCATAATGTCAAATCCAACCTCGGTGACCTCTTGGAGTATACTTATGAGCCTGCCATTGAAGAGATAGAGAAGATGCCGAGCCGTACCTTCCGAGGTTACCGAAGAAGAGATGGCAAAGTAGGTATCCGCAACGAAGTGTGGATTGTTCCTACTGTGGGGTGCGTGAATTCAATTGTAAGAGAGATTGAAGCGCAATCGCAGCAATTTAAGGAAGAGCATATTGATGGAGTTTATGCGTACAATCATCCATACGGCTGTTCTCAGTTAGGTGCAGACTGGCAGATGACACTGGAATACCTGTGTGGTCTGATTCGCCATCCAAACGCAGGAGCAGTACTTGTAGTTGGGCTGGGATGCGAGAATGGAAATATTGATGAACTAAAGAAATTCCTCGGTGATTATGACAATAATCGTGTCAAATTCCTGGTTTGCCAGGATGAAGAGGATGAGATTGCAAAGGGGATAGAGATGATGAAGGAACTCTGTGCATTTGCAAATCAGTTCGAGAGAGAGGAGTGCCCAGCATCAGAATTGGTAATTGGTCTGAAGTGTGGCGGCTCTGATGGATTTTCTGGCATCACAGCAAATCCACTTTTGGGATGTATTTCCGATAAGTTGATTGCACAAGGTGGTAGCTCTATTTTGACGGAGGTTCCTGAGATGTTCGGCGCAGAGACGATTCTGATGAATCGTTGTCGCAACGAGAAGCTGTTTAATAAGACAGTAGATTTGATTAATGATTTCAAACAGTATTTCATGCGTTATGGAGAAAAGGTAGATGAAAATCCATCTCCAGGAAATAAAGCCGGTGGAATCACTACCTTGGAGGACAAGTCACTTGGCTGTACGCAAAAGGGTGGAACAAGCCCGGTGGAGGACGTTTTGAAATATGCAGAATCTGTAAAGGTACATGGTTTGTCCTTACTTAATGCACCTGGAAACGATTTGGTAGCTTCCAATGCGTTGGTAGCATCTGGAGCCCACGTTGTACTTTTTACAACTGGAAGAGGAACACCATTTGGATGCCCGGTGCCGACGGTCAAGGTATCAAGTAATACTGCACTTTATAATAAGAAGAAAGCATGGATTGATTATAATGCCGGAGCTTTATTAGACGGTGTCTCTATGCAAGAACTGGCAGAAGACTTCTATGAATATCTGTTGAAATTGGCTTCAGGCGAAGTGCATGCGAAGTCAGAGATGCTGGATAAGCATGAACTGGCAATTTTTAAAGATGGGGTAACATTGTAAATAAATGCATGAAGGGGAGATTTTGCAAAATCTCCCCTTTGTCTATGCTTTTAGTTGGCTGTTAGGCATAGGGCAAATTTTGTGTAGTTCCCAGCCAGCGCGTTGGGCATAGAGTAAATTTTGTATGATTGCCAGCCAGCGCGTTGGGCATAGATAAATTTTTGTGTGATTGCCAGCCAGCGCGTTGGGCATAAATAAATTTTTGTGTGATTGCCAGCCGGCGCGTTGGGCATAGAGGAAATTTTGTGTGATTCACAGCCAATGACTAGGCACAGAGAAGATTTTATATAAAAGTTGCCTAATAGATTAGGCATAGACAAAATAATAAGCATGCTACAATACAAAACAGCAAATCTTCATTAAAAATGTAGGCACTGACAAGAAAACCTGTCATGATTGACTAAAAAGGCATAAAAATTAGGCATCATTCAATCATAAATATGTATATGCCTAACGCCAACGTCTAAAATGTAGCATTAACACCATTAAAGCAGCTACAATAATCTATTCTAAAAGGCCGGTTCAATCATCATAAGAACCGGCCTTTTCATATCCTTTTATCTATTATTTTTCTTCTGCTTTTTCATCCCAATAGGTACAATCGCTTCTTCCAATCACCATAGAAGTAAATGGTGTACCATCATTTTTCTTGTAATGCTTTGTGGCGCGGAATACATATTTTGCTCCGATATAAACGATTGGTATATTGAAGTATACAATCAAAATATTTCCCAAATCAGAGAACGCCCATAGATTACCAAGCTCTAAACCTGCAATATTACACAAGATACCGAACGCTGCCACAAACAAGCATATTGTACGTACTGTGTTAATGCATGTCTTTGATGTACTAATACGATTAGCCACGATCTCAGAAAAGCTAATCATGCCAAGCAAACATGTGTAAGCAAACAAGCAGAAGCACAAGCTTACAAGCACTGACATCACTGCGTTAAGTGCGGTTCCCGGCGTCAACGCAGCTACAGATTCCGTAAACATTGGAAGCTTATCCAATTGGAGCCAAGCGGTTTCGCCACCACCGACAGGGCAGTCTCCTATCCAGCAATGAGCCATAACAACAACAAAACCTGTTAATGTACATATGACAATAGTGTCAATGAATACACCAAGCGAAGAGACAACGCCTTGTTCGCATGGGTGGTCTGCATTCGCTGCAGCTGCTGGCATTGTTATCGTACCTTGCCCAGCTTCATTGGACATCAACCCACGCTTTACACCTTGCGCAAGTACTGTACCAAATAATCCACCAAAGATGGCATCTGGATTAAATGCACCTCCAAAAACCGCCTTGAAGAAGAACGGAATTCTTGTGAAATTTATAAGAATTAAGGCCAACACCGTTGCAACATAGACTACCGCCATTACCGGCACCATCTTATCTGTCCATTTTGTTACTTTTTTAATTCCGCCAAATGCAACAACAGCCGTCATAACAACTACGATTGCTCCAACTATGTAGTAGAACATGGCATCTGATTTTATGACGTTTCCTGTTACAACTTCTGCAATCCTTCCTACAGAGGACACCACATTAAAACCTTGCGCCGGCAAACAACATAATGCATACAAAATATATAAAAGGGATAGAAAAATACCAATCCACACTTTGTTTCCAAGCAATTTTCTTCCATAGAATGGAAGGCCTCCAACAAATTCATCGCCCTTTTTCTCTTTGAAAATTTGTGCCAGTGTACCCTCCATGTACGCAGTTGCCATTCCGAAGAACGCGGATACCCACATCCAAAACAGAGCTCCTGGACCACCAACTGCAATTGCGCCGGTTACACCGATAATATTACCTGGCCCAACACGCATGGCTGTACTTAAGAAAAATGATGCCAAAGGAGAAATTCCTGTCTTTGCATTTCTTTTTTCAACCAGTGTTTTGATTCCTTTTTTAAAATGTGTCACTTGAACAAATCCCAGTCTGAAACTGAAGAAAAGTCCGGAACCAACAAGCACGATAATTGCCAACGACAAATCTCCAAGTAGTGGAATTTTGCTGTACCACTCGAAATTTTTAGGAAAATCCCATAAAAAATCAGATACCGGCGTAACGAAACTAAAAATGTTGTTGATAGCCTCAAAAATTGCTTTCATAATGATATCTCTCCCTGCATATTTCATTTCACTTATTATAACATATATTATGATGTTTGGGATATTTTTCGAACAGGAATATAATAGGAATCATCATTTAACATTAAAGGAAATAATCATTTACAATTTTTTCTGCATTGTTTATGGTAAAAGGGTTATTTTTCGTCTCATACGTTGTGATGAGTTGAATTGTTGGAACAATTCCATGAGATGTGTAATGTTGAAGTTTTGAAAAAACATTTCTACTATAGCTTTCATCATCCATTTTCCCGAAGTGTTCCCAATAATAGGTTTCACCAGTTTTGGGATGGCGAATTGTGAAATCAGGATAATAGGTAAAATCGCCAAGTTTTAAGCCGCACTCGTACCGAAATGGAATTTTATTTTTGTATAAAACCATGTGTATCATTTCTTCTGATTTTGATCTAACATAGCTGCCGGTTATTGTTTCATGATTCAAATGTTCAGGATGTGCATTGTTTTTCGCATAATCAGCATTTTGCCATTCAAACAGTTCTTGAGAAAGCGGTTTGATATGTGGAGATAAAAGTTCTCTATAAGCAGGTGTGGTAAAAAGAACGTTTTCCGATTCTTCAGCATTTGTATTATGATGCCTCAAATAATATTCGATTGCTAATTTTTCTTGTTGGAGATTTTTTAATTGAAGGGATAAATACTTTTTAAGTGCTAATTCTTCCGCTAAGTTGCGTTCCTTCTTGGGAATATAGATTTGCGTTTTTCCATCGCTTCGATACCATTTGGTGTATTTGCCAAAATGTGTACAAATAATTTTGCCTTCGGGCAGTTGATTGATTTTACGTTGCAATAAATTGATTTGTTGGTCTAGTTTCTTTTTTTCTTTGAGCGCATGCTCATAAATCATATGTAACTCCTCCTTTATTGTAGTGTTTTGATTTAAACATAATTGAAAATAAATGTAAAGATAAAAATCAACTTTTCTGTATTTTTTTGCTTAAAAAATGTTGGCGTTAGGCATATACATATTTATGATTGAATGATGCCTAAATTTTATGCCTTTTTAGTCAACCGTGACAGGTTTTCTTGTCAGTGCCTACACTTTAAATGAAGATTTGCTGTTTTGTATTGTAGCAAGCTAAATATTCTTACTTTGCCTAATTAATTAGGCAGTTTCTATGTAAAATTCTATCTGTGCCTAAGTTGCACTCAGCCACCGGCTGGAAATCATGCAAAACTCACTCTATGCCTAACGCACTGGTTGAAAAACACACAAAAACTACTCTATGCCTAACCACTGGCCGGGAACCACATAAAATTTTCTCTATGCCCAACCCACTGGCCGGGAACTGCACAAAATTTCCTCTATGCCCAATCCACTGGCCGGGAACCACAAAAAATTTCCTCTATGCCTAACCACTGGCCGGGAACCACATAAAATTTTCTCTATGCCCAACGCGCATGCTTGAAAACGTACAAAATTTCCTCTATGCCTAACCCGCAAGCTAGAAAACAAAAAAGAAGGGGCTGTTGCAAAAGTAGATAAATAATCTACTGGAGCAATGGCTCACTTTTTATGCCATAAAATAGAAAAACGGACTCCGAGGAGCCCGCAATTCATGGTATAATAAGTTATGACTAGTAACTTAAAACACACTAAAGA
>JAZOMR010000181.1:0-2243 GCA_045654105.1 Faecalimonas sp.
TTTATGTAGGGTTGGTTGATACTTCCGACCCGAGAACCTATATTTAGGCTCTCTCGATGAGGTTATCGCATGTAAGGTTAAAGCAGGACCGAATGGTCCTGCTTCTTATTTTTTCCTTCTATATAGCTCATTTTGCCATCTATACAAAGACCACAATTCCTGTGTATCCTCATCCGGCATATCAACTCTAATATACATTGCATCATCAATGTCATCAGCCAAAATTGGTACCTCTTTAATGACTACTTCTTTTCCCCCGATTATAAATGCCATAGTCTTCTCCCCCTTATTTAATGAATGACTTATCTTCCCACGTTTTTCCGTCCAAATTCTCTGCTATTACTTTCGTGTCAGGCATTTCATCATAATTAAACATGTCGCCTAAATTAAAATATTTCGCTTTTTGTATTGGATATGGAGAGTCTTTCTTGAAATCAATCGGATAAAAATTGTCAACGAGGAAATATATATGAGCCTCATTCCTCAAATCATATCCGTAATTATCAGAGCGTGCGATTGCTTCTTGAATACGCTCTCTTTCATCTGAAGTAACCGGTTCCCCCTCTAACAAAGTATATTCCAACTTTCCGTTCACTTCAACAACTGATACTTTCTTCACTATCTTACCGACACCACGAATACTTTTCTGATCATACAAACCGATATAAGCATGAGGCGAAAACTTTCTGCTCGCCTTGTCATAAAATAGATTCAATTCCATATTGTCATGAATCGTAGTACCAGAGACGATTGCTCTCATAAGACGTTCCTCATCTGGTATTAGCTTCTGTTCATAACAGTATCTGCTATAATCTTGAAAAACGGAGACCATTTCCGAATCCCTACTATCTATTACATCCGACATCATTTGCAATAATTTTTTAAATGTAAGATTACAATGTTTAATCGGTCCAAGTAACATTTCCTGGTTTTCTTTATTAAATTGTTTTAACTTTGCTTCAAACTCCGTTTTAAAATCAGCATCCATTGGGCGAGGATCTACAGTCATTAATACTTTCATTTCCTCACGACCGAAAGAGTTCAAATGATTCATCAGCTGTTCTTCGCGAAACTTATTATCCAATTTGGTTTCCACCACAATCTTGAAGCTTTTCTGTGAAATTACCGCATCCGGAACGCTACCCTTCCCCGTTTCCTGAAGATTGAATTTGATTTCAGGCGTATCCGTGCTTTCAAACAGATATTCGTTTAACATGCTGAAAAACTTATCCGGCGAGTAATTATATAACCTGGACAACATCAACATTGTATTACTTGTATCGACATTTTCCTTTGTATGGTATCTTTGAAAATAATGTATCTCCATGCTGCTTTATCACTCCAATCAAGATTACAAATACTTCTGTCACTACCAATATAACATATTTTAAGGAAATTGTCTGTTTTTTTAGTTTTAATACAATTTTTATCGCAATAATAAAAAGCGGAAACACTCAAACTGAAGTACTTCCACTTTCTTGTCTAATTCATTTTATTTTTTGGCGCATAGATTACCATCACATTATCACTATCCTTTTCATGATCGATATGCACCCAGAAATCTCTGACATTATACCCTAATTCATGGCTAGATAACGGGTATAATTCATTTGTTGCGAAATCCACAAGACAGACTTGTGGAAAACGTCCCTCTCCATCAGTCCATCGCATACACTCCTCATACATACTCGCAACTTTATCTAAACATTCCTGACACAAGAATTCCTTTGTCTTATCAAAATCAATCTTACTATCTTCATCATAACTGATGTTTGCCTCAAAAATACCTCTGTATTCCATGCCATCAATAGTTATGCTGACTTTTCCTTCATCGTAAGTGTTGTGCATAGATCCACCATCTTTATCCGGCTCTAGCACTTCCGTCCCATCATTTGAATATAAACGAGCATCCAAGTTAGAGATGTTCATAGTATTAAGGCATACCACACCAACCATTCCGGACTTGCGATAGTAATCCATCATACTTCTATCGCTAGATCCACAAATACAACAGTCTTCTTTCCTTTCTATAGCTGTTTTAACACTAATTGAATAATCAATCTCTTTTTCATCTTTCTTCGTTTCTACTTTGGGTGACTGACACCCGCCCACAACAAATATTGTTGAAGCAATTACTAACAAGCAAATCAGTTTTTTCACCATCTTCTCCTCCTTTTATAAACAAAACAGGTCTTTTTTTAATCTGAATCTTCAAAATTTTTTCATTTTTAATCAATTATTTC
>JAZOMR010000182.1:0-51066 GCA_045654105.1 Faecalimonas sp.
CATGTCTTTGTTGTATATAGCACCAGCATAGCCGACAAATCTTTCACTTACAGTCTTATCATTGTAGGCAAATGGAAAGTAGAATTCATATTCTGTGTCATCGCGAAAAAACAAATTGTATAAATTATCTTCTTCCGACCATTTTAAATATCTCATTTCTTCAAATTCATCTAACACTCTGTCTGTTTTTAATTTTAAACTCACCTTATTACCTCGCTTTCTTGTTTGCTAGTAATATAGATGATGTAAATGTAAACTTTTTTGCCCAAGTATGTTATTTATTATCCAGTTTCGGAAAAATGCGTTGGCACTGTGGTCACCCCACATTAGTGGAACTAAACACTAATATTTTAACTTTCAAAAGTCGTTTAGTTGAGTTATAATAGGAACTAACAAATAAGAATTTGGAGAAATAAACATGAAAAAATTGTTAATACATATAACCAGTTTAATAATTGGGGCTTGTATAATTGCTTGCTCGATAGGAGAAGGTGCTTCGAGGGATTATTTTGGATTCTGTAAAGAGGATTTTGTTATTTTAGAAGAAACAGATACTCATAGCGGTTTTCATGGAGATGGTTCATATCATTTAATCTTGGATTGTTCGGAAAACAAAGACAAAGCAACAGAAATCCTAAGAGAATGGATAGAACTCCCTTTATCGGAGAACCTTAATCTTATTATGTATGGTGGCAAAAAAGACGGGACAATCTATGGCTACAATTTAGCAAAGGAAGCGAAGATTCCACAGATTGAAAATGGATATTACTATTTTTGTGACAGACATTCAGAAAGTACAGACAGCAAAGATGCGTCTGCATTATTTGATAGAGGTTCACTCAATTTCTCAATTGCTGTTTATGACAGTGATACAGATATGATGTATTATTTCGAGTTCGATACCTAATGTAAGGTTGAGATTGACAAAATCAAATTTAACAAAGGAGGTTATCCGTATGAAAAGGAATTATAAAAATCAAATGATTATCTCTGTTGCTGTTATTCTCTTGGCAAATATACTCAGTACAATATTCAAGCATTGGATTTATAGAAGTGCTGGTTTTGTTATTTGTGGATTGATGTGGATTATTCACCCCGTTTTACCTAATGGTGCGGAAGTATCCAAAAGAACATTGTTATGGACACGAATTGCGGGTATTATTCTCATCTTTATTGGTGTCTTTACGAGAGTACATATCTGATGGAATGATTCCGATATGGCAAAGGAGAGTAATTATATGAAAAAGATATTTTCCAAAATCCTTTTGGGTGTTGTTTTGCTTTGTGCGTTATTTCTCGTTTTCCTTTATGCTAATAATGATATTGGTATAACTGCAAACAGTTTAGAAGGCGATATTCGCTCGTCGCAAAAAATCACGGATGATTGGACAGTTGATGGGACTGTTTCCGATACAATGGCGGCATTCATCAACTATCCGCAAGATAAGACAGACCCCACTTTTTCTGTCTATGTAAATCGTCCTGGCTTGTCTTTTGGTTATTTTTTCCGTGGTGGTGGAGATATTGTTGCAGTGGATGATTATATTGCAGAATTTGTTGTTGAGGGTTATAACGAAAGGGCATTTATCTCAATGAACATGCAAAATGTGGAGCGCCTTGAAATCGATGATGGAAATAGTGTTCGGGTGATTGATATTGAGAGTAACAGACCATTTGCTATCGTTCTACCATTCAACATAGGAAACATCTGCTTTTATGATGTGAATGGTAATGTTGTGGAGTATCTTCGCCAACCACTTTAATAAATTGAAATTTGTATAATTGAGTAAATGAGCGAAATCAATATTTTTTGCTTGCAATAGAACTCGTTTTATAATATAATGAACTTCGGTTGGAACAGTTAGAGATAATAACTAATTGTTTCCATGAAGTGAAATTTAGTGAACTTGGGGCAATGATTGACCGAATTATTGACAATGAAAATGATGTTGCCGAACTCCTTTCTTTATGCGGGATTTGAGTATTCATATCATTTCGAATCCCCGATGCTTCATTGGTATGGAGATGCGAAAAGTCTTGAATAATCAAGGTTTTTGGCATCTTTCTTTTTTGTCAAAAATGGTAAATTTGGTTACCTTTTGGTTACCCAAATCTTAGGTACTTTCTTTGCTCCAAAATATCTTTGGCATCTGTCAGATTTGCCCCACCGTAATAGTTACTCATTGCAACTTGTGGTGAGTTACCAAAGAGTGATGAAGCCATAACCATATTTCCGTTTGTTGCATTTGCAACATCTGTTATTGCATTTCTTCGAAATGAATGAGGACCTCGAATCAAATCTTTTGATATAGAGATTCCAAGTTTCTTACATACCCTTCGGTAAACTCCATACACCGCCATATTTGTAATAGTTCCATTCTTGGTATTGGCAGGGAATAGAAAGTTATTGTTTGGATAGTATTTGTCATGCATTTCTTTTACGCGTTCCAATAAATTTTGTAAATCTGCGGTCATTGGGAATTTACGTTTGCGATAGTTCTTTGTATGACCCACTATGTAAAAGTCATTTTCGTGGCTGATTTGCGACTGTGTAATCCGTATGCCGTCTTCATCCACATCATTCCAGGTCAAAGGTGGTAGTTCACCTCTACGAGTCCCGGTTATGATTTGAAATTCCATTGCGAAAAATGAACTGCACTTCGGATACTGCTTTTGTTTAAGATGTAACTCGTTCAATATAAGAATCAGTTCTTCGTGAGTGTGCATTCTGTCTCCGATTGGAACATCGTCAACAATCATATCAGAGAACTTGTGAAAGTTGACACGGGTATAGATGTTGTCGCTAATCCAGTATTCGCTAAAAGCAAGGTCAAATACGGATTTCAAGATACCACGCAATCCGGCAAAGGCTTTTTTACGCAAGTCATAGCGTTTGAGATTCTTCATGCAGATGGATTCAATATCCTTTTTGGAAATCATATCAATGTATTTGTCTTCGAATTCTGTTTCTTCAAAGAAGCGACGATAGTCGGAGCGAGTGCGAATTATTGTGTTTTCAACGCTTAATCGCTTTTCTTTGGATTTCACATATTCGAGTTTCTGAGATTGCACAATCTCAAATACATCACGGAAGGTTTTTCGAACTGTTCCTTTGATTCCTTTTTCGTATTGATACACCTTTTCTCGCAGACCTTCTAAGGTCTTTGACTTGAACTGACGGCGTCCTGATTTCACAGTCGAATCTTTCACATAGATATGGTAATAGCCATCGCTGCTTGGTTTGGTTGGAAAAGTGTAGGATTTAATAAGTTCTTCTTTTTCTATCATTTCATACATTTTCCGTGCATCCTCGCATGACAGAGTACCACGTTTTAGTTCATTTAACAAGAGTTCATTCATTAGCATCATTCTTTCTGCAAGTTGGGATAAAAGATACTTGCATTAATAAGATGATAGATTTGGAGATTTTTGGGGCGAAACATGCACAGAGAATAATCATGGTGATAAAAACATAGATTTCAGATAGCAAGACTTCTTGAATCTTTGTTTGCGGTATGATAAAATTGGAAATAATAAAGGAAACGGATTTAGTTAAATCATTAGGAGAACGCTATGCAATTAAAAATAAAAAATGTAGCAAAAATAAAAGAAGCAGCAATAAATTTTAATGGAATTACGGTCATTGCGGGTGAAAACAATACTGGGAAAAGTACTATAGGGAAGTTATTATTCACAATCTTTAATTCAATGAATAATGCTGACGAGAAAATCGATAGAGAAAGAAAAAATAAACTTTTTAGAATTTTTGATTTAATGATGCAAAATTACTCAATGAATTCTGAAATAAAGCCAGTTACATACCGTACAAGAACTGCTTATTACAGAAGAATGTCAGAAAAAATTATAGAAGCAATTCAAGAAAATAAAAATGATAATGCTTATGTACAAAAATATATACAGGATTATTTAGACAGTTTGGGTATCTTTGAAAACAAACGGGATTTAACTCTTTTTGTAGAAGAATATTTTCAGAAAATTATAGAAGTAGCCAATATTCCAGATATTAAGATAATGACTGAGGTTATTACGATATGGTTTAATAAAGTTTTTATGGAACAAATATCGCCATTAAATGAAGATAACCAGAAGTCAGAAATTGAATTGATAATTAAGAACAAGAAAATGTCATGTTTTTTCGAAGAAAATAATTGTAGAGAGTGGAATTCGGAATATAGAATTATACATCAGGCATTTTATGTTGATAATCCATTTATTATTGACCACATGTCAGAAAGTATTTTAAACCAAAACAAATATACAGATGTGCATTTATTAAGACACTTGTGTCAGGATAATGACAATATAATAGAAAACGTATTTGATGCAGTCATAGCAAAAGAGAAATTGAAAGATATATATGATATGATTGATAATATTATCGAAGGAGAAATTGTAGAAAATCAAGATGGGGAATATTATCTGAAATCCCAGAAATATAAAAAGCCTTTGAATGTTATAAATCTTTCAACAGGATTGAAATCGTTTGCAGTGATAAAAAAATTATTAGTCAATGGGTCGTTGAATGATAAGGATGTATTAATTCTTGATGAACCGGAAATACATTTACACCCAGAGTGGCAATTGAAATATGCTGAATTAATTGTGTTATTGCAAAAACAATTTGACTTAACATTGGTAATAACTACTCATAGTCCATATTTCTTAGATGCTATTGATGTATTCTCTGCGAAGCATCAAATATCAGATAGAGTAAATTATTATCTTGCCGACAATGACGAAGATGGCTCAAATTTATTTGATGTGACCGACAACATAGATGCCATATATAAAAAACTATCAAATCCAATGCAGATACTTGAAAATATAAGAAGCAAAATCCAATAGTTGAGGAGTTATCAAATTGCATATAATAGACAAAAAGACAGAAACACTCAAAGAAACATCTTATGATAAAGAACATAGTGAATATATGGTAGAAAGTTTGTTACCAGTATGTTCATTTGACAATGTTAAAGAATGGTATGTAAAAGAGCATGTACCACAAGCAAATCCAAATCCAAAATCTAATGACGCATTGTATTTTGGTGATACAGAATCATTTTTTATAGAATTCAAAAACGGTAAAATTGATAATGCAGTAAATTTTGAATTAAACAAAAAGATATATGATAGTCTGCTTATTTTATTTGACTTAGAATATTGCGACAAAAGGGGAAATTTGGTTGATTCAATAAAATATACTCGTAACAATATGAACTATATTTTAGTATATAATGAGGAGAATTATAAAAAAGCAGGACCGACTAGACAAACGGAAGAAGGGTTCTGTAGACAAAAAGAAAGAGCAACTCAATCTCCTTCTAGAGATGCATTGTACAAAAGAGTGAGAGAGTTGGCAAATGAGGAACTTATTAAATTTGGACTTGACCAATTTAAGAACTATTTATTTAAGAATGTATTTACATATACAACTGAAGAGTTTAAGCAAAAGTTTTTAAGAATTCACGAATGCTCAATGTAGAAAAAATAATAAGAGTTTTTATAAAAGTTGATAAGCAGGATTTCAGCGAAGCTGAAATCCTGCTTTCATTTTACCAAATATTATTCACATAATGTGACAATTCCGACAGACTTCTTTCTTCTCCATGTCCTAAGATACGATTCACATATCTGACACTTTCGCTTTTTGTATGAGTTTCTCGATAAAAGTCATAACTTCTTTGCGCCCAGTCTTTGCGAAGAGCATGATTCAGATTTCCTTTGTATTGTTCCAAGCCTAATGTTTTTAATGCGCGGTTAAATGACTTAGAAACACTTTTCTTATCCAAAGGCTGATTTCCGATTTTGGATTTCTGAATAATGAAGTCATTTCCGGTTCTACCGGCACAGAGTAATTTTAATGCTTCTAATTGTTCTTTTGTTTGAATCGGAATGATTCTCGGACGATTCCCTTTTGCGCCGTCACCTTTGCCAATTTCTAAGAAGCCAAAAGGATAATCTTTACACGGTTCTAAATGAAAACGATTTGCACGAGCATTTACGGTTTCCTCTACACGCATACCTAATAATCTTGATAATTCTAAAGAACGATATGCTTCTGAATGAGTTCCCGGACGAGTCATATAATCAATCACCTTCTGAGAAGTAGCCCAATCCATAGGTTTATCCTTAGTAATACCAGTATTGTTTGCACTAATAGGAACGACCAACTCTTTTGTTCCCCAGTTAATCTTCTTGCTTGAATATGTACATTTGCAACACAGTTCCAATTTTGCCAGATGACTCGCTATTTTGAGTAATGTATTTTCATTGCAGTTTTCGGCTTTATGTTCCAAGTATGCAGCCAACTGTTTATAATCAATCTCATAAACAGTTCTGGTTCCGAAATTTTCTTTTGCAAATTTAGCAAAATCTTTTGCGGTTGAATGCAAACCGTCTTTGTGAGCATAACTGTAAATCTTGTTATCTGTTTCACCTTGCAATTGAAATTTGGCGGAACGCTTACTTTCACCCGGACAAAAATTTTCTTGGATAGCATGGTTGAGAGCATAACTTAAAGTTCTAACTTTTGACATGATATCAAACTCCTTTCAAAAATAAATTCTAATTATAATATGTATCTTCAGTTGCTTTTTCGGTTGGAATGAAATCAGGAGACAAAAGAAAAAGATATCAGAAAAAATTGCGCAGACGGAAAAGATCTAACTTTTCCGCCTGCGCAGAGAAAGAGAGATTGATTTCTAATATTTTCTGTTATTTTTCTGATGTTATTGGAAGTTTTTGAAATAAAAAGAATAGTTTTTGATTAGCAAAGCGTAGTATTTTGCTTAAATGGAATAGTTTTTTGCGAAAATTAGAAGTTTTCAAAAACCGCACATCGTCAGTAACTCGGAACAAAATAGGTTTTGTCCCTCGTTACTGACGACGTGAAGAAAAAGTTGGCAAGAACTTTTGTACAGTACAAAAAGAGCATTTGCTCCAAAGAATCATATTCCCAAGTGTTTTCTTCAATATGATTCGCATGTCGATGGTTGCATTCTCAGACAGTGCCACCGAACTAAGACGGATATCGTTTGACTATTTCGTCGCCCATGCATAAGCCAATATCAATCCAATACTAGAATCCTCCGATTAGAGAACAACTGCATGTCAAAAGCCATTTCTTCAATGGACAAAACCGATACTCTCCTATGAGAGATTTAACCTCCTTCCTACTTTTAATCTATTACAATTATAGTCTGTAATTTTGGGTGAGCGGATAACATTGACTTGATAGGAGGCACAAGGTAAAATAAGATATATAGGTAGTGTTTATTGAGGTGAAATCATGTCAAATGCAAAAGAGGAGAAAAGCAAAACTGAAAATATAGTGGTTTCTACGGAATGGAGAAAGCAAGTTTCTGGTTATTTCATTATTGAAATTATCATGGTTATGATATGCTTCTTGCTCTTTCCTAGTGATTTAATATTGGGATTAATTGCATCACTTTTTGTTATTGCGGTAATGACAATTGTAGGTGGTGTGGGGATTTGTGTTCAATATAGATTAATGACGAAAGTGCAAATCGATGATAATTTTATAAGGTCTTATTTACTGAGAAGACAATTATGTGTTATAGACAAGCATGAACAAATATATTACGTAAAGTTTGAAGGAAGGATATCGAGGACTCTAAGTAGAGAATTTATAATCATATCCAACGAACCGTTTGTATATTACAAAGAACCTGTAATGCAGATGCTTTCTAACTATACGGATTTATATGACAGGACATGCAAGTGGACAAGAAGAGCATTGCTGTATGGATACAATACAAAGAAACAAATATTGCTCCCTTATAATGAAAAAACAAAGACTTTATTTGCTGGTGAGAACTGGGTACTTCAAGAGGAATGCAATAAATAGATATAAAAATGCAAAACAAAGTGGGTAGGATGAGGAGTTGTATTTATGTTTGTGAGAGTTTTTGATAAGGAAAAAAATAATTATTTCAAATCCATAGTGTATGCAATAGTAGGAATAGGTTGGTTTTCAAAATATATCGTGTTGAATCCAACTACAAAAAAGTTTGTACTTGTTGATTATTTAGACAAAAGCATAGACCCTGCAAAGGCTTTAGTAGAAATAATACAATCAAACCAATTTGGGTTTAAAATGTATACAGGAAGTGGTTTGTTAAAATACAAGTATTTTTGTAAAGATAAGGGCATTGAAGTTCAAGAGATAAAACAAATGATAGGATATCCTAATATTTGTGAAAACTATGATTTCCTTACAGATATTTTTGAACATCATACTGTACCGATTGATGCATATAAAGTAGATATTCGAAATCTTTCTGATATAAATGAGTGGAATTACATTTCTTCGCAAGAAGATGCAGATGATTTTATGAAACAGTTTGCATATTTTCACGATTCAACACTTGAGAAAATTCAATATACTGAAGATAATGCAGCAACATCGGCGGTGATTACTTTTGATAATAGTGGATGGTTTGGTGTTGTTGAATTATGTTTTGAGGGAATTAAGATATTAAAGATAGTCCCTGCAGGGGAGGATTATTCAAGAGAAATTCTTGAGGGTGCTTTGATTGTTGCAGACGAAAGTGTTTTTTGGTCTGATTGTTATATGGAAAATATTAATTTAAAATATGAGGGTAGTATGATTAAGGCATTAAATTTAAAGTGGCGAAAAATTTAGAGGCAATTGGTTACCCTTTGGTTACCTTCCATTATTGAGGATGCACGGAACTCCTTTCTTTACTAGGTTTTTCGTGCTTTCTTAACTTATAAGAAACTTCGTTTCTATAAGTCAGAAACGCTCCGCGGGATGCGCACTCCGGCGTATACGGAAGGTGTCGCAAGCGACCGCCGGAGGCGCGAGAGTCTGTCAAGACAGACTCTTTATTATATGGGGTTCGAATCCCCGATGCTTCATTTTAAACACACTAACGAATTCAGTTAGTGTGTTTTTTATTGCAAAAATATGTTATCAACAATATTTATTAGGCTTAATGTTGGCACTGAAACCTGAACGCCTAAAGCATAAAATGATATTTATTTTGTTTAAATTGTATAGAGATATTTTGTCGAAATATGATTATTCGTTATTTTGCACACCAAAAATAACATAGAACAGTCATAAAAACTAACATTATTCCATATAATGAAAACGTAGTGCTATATGGTGTGTACACTCGATAATATATAATTAAAAAAGAAACGGAGGAGGAATCGGTGAAACTAAAGTCTGGTTTATATGAAACAGAAAAATATCACTGTCTTGGCAATCTGAATAGCGATAGTATGGATCTGCGATTGATTTACTGTGGCTATGAGGATTGCGAGCCAGGACATCGCTTTGGACCCAACAGACGTACTGCATACGTACTTCATGTAGTTGCTAGTGGCAGGGGAAAGCTTGAGATTGGTGAGAAAGTATTTCAATTAAAAGAAGGAGATGCTTTTTTACTAAGACCGGATGAAGAAGCTTGGTACACTGCGGATTATAGCGAACCATGGACCTATATGTGGGTTGGTTTTCAGGGTATGAGAGCAGAGGAGTGTATTATGAATGCAGGATTTTCCAATGACAATTCGGTTATTCATAATGTCAACCACACAATCCTTTTAAGTTATGTTATGGAAATGCTGAAGGCGCATGAATTGTCTTACGGCAACAGCTTGAGGAGACAAGCCTATTTGCAAATGTTTTTTGCAAATCTGATTGAGCAGCATTGTGAACAGGTAAAAGTGATTGAGGGAATGGGCAGCGAACCTTGGGCGGAGCATGCAAAGCGATTGATGATATTTATTTCTAACAATTATAACCAGAATCTTAGGATTAACGAAATTGCTCGGGAGATGGGTGTGAACAGAAGCTATCTGTCGAGTACGTTTAAACGATTGACCGGATACTCCCCTACAGATTATCTGATAATGGTTCGGATGGAAAAGGCAAAGTCGCTTCTTACTAAGACAAACTATTCCATTGGACAGATTGCTGCAGAGGTAGGGTATACGGATCAACTGGCATTTTCCAGAATGTTTAAACGCCGTTTTGGCGAGAGCCCAAGAAAATATCGTGAGGATATTGAGCAACTCGTCATTTGTAACCAGAAAGTGGCACCGGATGATGCACTTTTATAAAAAACAGGAGGTATTTTATTATGAAAAAACTAGTAGCTTTATTGGTTGTAGCAACAATGTTACTCGGATTGACAGCATGCGGAGGCAGCGATGCGAAAGATAAGAAGCTTACAGTATGGGTAAGTGGTGCAGGAGCACAGGTGGATGCTATGAAAGCAGCGTGTGAAGCATTTGAAGAAGAAACTGGTTATACAGTTGAGTTTTCGGCACCTGGAGATACATATGAAGAATTGATGAAAACAAAAATGTCAGGAAACGACATGCCGGACGTATTTGATACACACGGATGGTCAGTAGCGCGTTACAGTGAATACCTGATGACAATTAACGATTTAGATGTAACAAAGAATATTAATGATCAGATTAAAAATATCGTTTCTGACGAAGACGGAAACATTTATGCATTGCCATTTGATATGGATATCACAGGTATTGTTTACAACGTTGATGTTTTAAAGGCAGCTAATGTAAACGTAGATGACATTAAAACTTGGGCGGATTTTGAAGCAGCATGTGAAGCTGTAAAGAAAATCGGAAAGAACCCAATCCATATGGGTGGTTCTAATAACTTTACAATCGGTTGGTTTTATGACCGTGTTGCACCAAGCTTCTATATTACTGATGAAACAAATAGCAAAGCAAAAGATTTGAAGAACGGTAAATTTGATTCTAAATTGTGGGAAGATGTATCTGCGATTTTAGATTCTTGGGTAACAAAGGGATACTTAAATGATGATTGTGTAAGTGGTGAGTATACCGCTGACGTTCAATCATTAGCAACTGGTGAAACAGCATTCTTATTCTATGGAAATATTGCAATCACATTGGGACTGGGAATTAATGAATCTGCTAATCTTGGTATGATGCCACTTCCATCAAATAGTGAAAAGGATGAACCAACATTAATTGCCGGCGAAAACGTAGCTCTTGGTATTTCAAAGAATACAAAGAAGAAAGACATGGCTGTTGAATTGTTAAACTACCTTGCAAAACCGGAGGTGGCTGCAACAATTGCAAAAGCGACAGGTAATGCTCCGGCTTTAACAAATGTAGAAGTAGACCTTGGTATGGTACAACCATATCTTGACAAATATGCAGATGTAGAAACTTTCCCATACTTTGACCGTGAATATTGTCCAAGTGGTGTTTGGGATGTAATCTGCTCAACAGGTCAAAATGTTTTGGCACAAAAACCAAATGCGGTAAAAGATACAGCAAAACAAGTATTAGACGCATTTAACGAAAAATTCGGAAACTAATTTAACTTATTACGGGGGCGTATTATGAAAAAACATAATAGACAGATGGATTGGTTTTATTTGCCGGCCATTATATTGTTTTTGCTCTTTGTAATCTATCCATTTTGTAAGGGCATTCATTTGTCCTTTACAAACTGGAATGGATATTCACAAAGCTATAAATATG
The DNA here is from genome assembly GCA_045654105.1 of Faecalimonas sp. Taxonomy (GTDB): domain Bacteria; phylum Bacillota; class Clostridia; order Lachnospirales; family Lachnospiraceae; genus Faecalimonas. The sequence goes on from JAZOMR010000182.1 coordinate 11,560, forward strand.
TTGGATTCTCCAACTATGTTCGTATGTTTACGGACAGCAATGTTTTAATTGCATTTAAAAACACTTTGATTTATGGAGTTGGCAGTACATTAATACAGAATGTACTTGGTATTTTACTGGCCGTATTCTTAAATCAAAGCTTTAAAGGCCGCGGTATTGTGAGAACTGCGGTTTACTTACCGGTTATGATAGCTCCATTAATCATGGGATATATTATGTATTTCTTCTTCACCTTTAACAATGGTGCAATTAATGATTTGTTAGGTGTTTTTGGAATCGCACCAATCGACTGGTTGGCAGACGGTGGACGTTCCATTATTATATTAACCTTGATAAACTCTTTGCAGTTTGTAGGTATTTCTATGGTTATTTACCTTGCAGGGCTTCAAAATATATCCGTAATGTATTATGAAGCAGCAGCAATTGACGGGGCTACGGGTATTCAGAAGTTCTTCAACATTACATTGCCACTTTTGACACCTGCGATTACATCATCGGTAACAATCAATTTAATTGGTGGTTTGAAATTATTTGATGTTATCACGGCCTTAACAGGAGGCGGACCGGGATATGAAACACATTCTGTGTCCAGCTTGATTCACCGTTTGTATTTCGGCGGAGAGCGTGCAGGTTATGCTTCAGCAGTGGGATTGGTATTCTTCGTATTTATTATGATTATCAGTAACATTGTTGTTAAGAACTTAGAGAAGAGGCAGGTGATTGAGTAATGAATAAAAATACAATATTACGGATGCCGATTATTTTAATTATCTTACTCGTTTATCTGTCGCCGTTTTATATTTTGACAACCATATCCTTTAAACCGGTATCAGATTTGAGCTCATATTGGAAGTTTCCGGGCAAACTGACCTTTGATAACTTCCGTGTGGCTATTATGGAGGCGGGAATTTTAGAGTCCCTTCTGCGCACCGCGATTATTACGGTTTGTGTAGTTGCGCTGGTGGTTCTTATTAGTGCATTTACTGCATACCCATTGGCAAGAAGAGACAACAAGTTAAACAGACTGATTTCTACATTCGTGTTGGGCGTTATGATGGTTCCGCCACTTAGTATATTGGTTTCTTTATATTCAGTAGTTGTAGGCATGGGCGGTGTAAATAAATACTGGGCTATCATATTAGTTATGCTGACCTATCAACTTCCGCAAGGAATCTTCTTGTATACAAACTTTATAAGGGCGATTCCGAAGGCGCTGGATGAAGCCGCAGCTATTGATGGATGCGATTCTGTGCAAACATTTTTCTATATTATTTTGCCACAGTTGAAATCAGTAACAACTTCCGTTGTGATTTTGGCCGGAATTAACTGCTGGAATGACTTCCAGTTCTCGAGATATATTTTACAGGCCACAGATATGAATACGGCAACCTTGTCAATCGCATCGTTCTTCTCGCAGACCTACAGTGATTTGAACTCTGCAGCAGCAGCGGCTATGATTGCAATTTTACCGGTTGTTATTGCATTCTTGTTCTTGCAGAAGTATTTCATACAGGGAATGATTGATAGTGCAATTAAGTAAAGAAATAACAGGAGGATGAAATGCAAAATATTACTTTAAACACAAAAAACACAACTTACCAGATAGGAATTAATGAGCATGGATTCTTGTTGCATTTGTATTATGGACCAACGGTACAGGGAGACATGAGTAATTTACTTACATATGGATTCCGATGTGGTCATGGAACACCGTATGAATATAAGGAAAATCCGGTATTTTCTTGTGATTTCTCACCGCAAGAGTATTCCTGCTTAGGCAGTGGTGATTACAGAAATCAAGCATTTCGTATTCGTAATGCAGCAGGCGTCTCGGGATGTGATTTGAGATATAAAAATCACACCATTTATGATGGAAAATATAGTATTCCAGGCTTGCCGGCATCTTATGGGGATTGTAATGTTCAAACCTGTGAGATTGTATTGGGCGATGAACGTCTAGGGGTTGAAGTTGTATTAAAATATGGTGTATTTTATGATGACGATGTAATTACAAGAAGTGTGGAAGTTCGTAATCTTGGTGAGGAAAATGTTTATCTGAACAAGGTGATGAGTGCATCTTTTGATTTTCTCACGGGAGAATTTGATTTAATTCATTTCTACGGAAGACATTTCAATGAAATGAATTTAGAGCGCACTAAGGTGAGACATGAATTAATCACCATTGGAAACAGACGTGGTTTTAGTGGGCATCAACAAAATGCATTTGGAATTTTGGCAGGATGTGATACGGATGAAGACCATGGTCCATGCTATGGAATGTCATTGATGTACAGTGGCAATTTTAAACTGGAAGCAGAGCAAGACCAGTATTCACAGACGAGAATTCAGATGGGTATATCAGATGAATTACTGGATTACCGTCTGCAGTCGAAAGAAAGTTTTTATGCACCGGAAGTAATTATGGCTTATTCAAACGAAGGTTTAGGTCGATTGTCACATATTTATCATCATTTTATCAGAGAGCATGTATGTCGTGGAAAGTACAAGAAGATTCGCAGGCCGATTCTGGTAAATAACTGGGAGGCAACCTACTTTGATTTTACCGGTGAAAAATTAGTCGAGATTGCAACAGAGGCAAAGGAGCTTGGCATTGAAATGTTCGTTCTGGATGACGGCTGGTTTGGAGCAAGAAACTGGGACGACAAAGGTTTAGGTGATTGGGTTGTTAACGAAGAGAAAATGGGCGGAAAGCTATCCGATGTGGTTAACAAAATCAATGACTTAGGATTAAAATTCGGTCTTTGGATTGAGCCGGAGATGGTAAATGAGAACAGTGATTTGTATCGCGCACATCCGGACTGGGCATTGCAAATTCCAGGCAAGAAACCAATTTTAGGAAGAAGCCAGTTGGTGCTTGACTATACAAGACAGGAAGTAATCGATGGAATTTTTGAACAGATTTCCAAGGTTATTGATTCCGCAAACATTGAGTATATTAAAATGGATATGAACCGCAGTCTCTGCGATATGTATTCCCACGCAGCTGATACACAGAATTTCGGTGAACTCATGTACAAATATGTTCTGGGAGTTTACAATTTTATCGAGAAATTGCAGACCCGCTATCCGGACCTTCTGATTGAAGGATGTGCAAGTGGCGGTGGAAGATTCGATGCAGGTATGATGTATTATACTCCACAAATCTGGACCAGTGATAACTCGGATGCCATTGAGAGATTAAACATTCAATATGGAGCATCCTTTGGATATCCTGTTTCGGTTGTAGGTTCTCATGTGTCCGCAGTTCCTAACCATCAAAATGGCAGAGTGACTGACATTAATACCAGAGGTATTGTGGCGATGTCCGGCAATTTTGGTTATGAATTGGATTTGACCAAATTAGGTCAGGAGGACAAGGAACAGATTAAGAAGCAGATTGTTGACTTCAAGAAAGATTGGAACTTAATCCACAACGGTACATACTACCGTGTAACAGATTGCAGAGAGCATAATGAATATGCGGCATGGAATATGGTTTCCGAAGATAAAAAGGAAGCTTTGTTGAATGTAGTAACAACGAATACACACGGAAACAAGCTGATTACATATGTGAAATGTAAAGGTTTGGATGAGACGAAGATGTATTATTGCGAGGAAATGAACACTTCTTACTCTGGTGGTGTCCTTGCAACAATCGGAATACCACTTCCTGTAGTAGACGGAGAGTATAACGCATTCCAATTCCATTTTAGACAACAATAAAGATGATATGAACGGCCACGTGTTCCACGTGGTCGTTTTAAAATATGAATTGTAATTCGAATTCAATTGTGCTAGAATTAATAAGGTTAGACTATTGAAAAATATGGAAAGGACTTGAGAGTTATGAGTAACAACGGAAAGAAATGTGGTTGGCGCAATAATAAATGGATTCGTGCAGCAATTCCTGCATTGCTACTTCACTGTAGTATTGGTACTGTTTACTGTTGGTCAATCTTCAGTCAGGAAATTGCAGATTATATAGGATTTTCAAAAGGTGCAACAGAGTGGGCATTTAGTTTTGCTATTTTCTTTTTAGGAATGTCAGCAGCATTTTTAGGAAATGTAGTTGAAAAAGATATTCACAAATCTTCATTGATTGCAGCAATCTGTTTTGCAGTTGGTATGGCTGGTACAGGTGCATTTATTTGGTATGGTGGATTACATAAAGGCAGCGTACTCGCATTAGTCGGTATTTATGTATGCTATGGTTTAATTATGGGTATTGGTCTTGGTACAGGATATCTTTCACCTGTTAAGACATTAATGCTTTGGTTTAGCGAGCAAAAAGGTCTTGCTACGGGTCTTGCAGTAGCAGGATTTGGTGCGGCAAAAGCAATTGCCAGCCCAATTATGGAAAAAATGCTTGCAGGACTTGGAGAGGGTGGAATTTATAAGATGTTCCTCATCCTTGCATGTGTATACTTTGTAATGATGTTTGTAGGACATTTATTACTTAAAAAACCTGATGATTGGCATGAACCACAGACAAAGGAAAAAGGTCAAAGTATATTAAGTGTTATTAAGACAAGACCAATTATGAACTATGTAGGTATTTGGTTAATGTTCTATATCAACATCACATGTGGTCTTGCACTTATTTCACAAGAAAAAATGATTGTAAAATGTATTGGTTTAGCAGGCGTAGTAGGTATCGTCTCAACAGTTTCTGCTATTTTCAACGCAGCTGGACGTCTTGGCCTATCTGCAGCAGCTGATAAGATGAAAGATAGAAATACAATGTACAAAATTATTTTTATTGGATCTATTATCATGACAGCTCTTGTTATTGTGACAGGCGGTATTAAAAATGGTGCAGGTAATATGGGATTGATTATTCTCGTTCTTGCATTGATTATGGCTGTAAACGCTGGATACGGCGGTGGATTTTCAAATGTTCCAACATTACTTTCTGACCAATATGGAATGGGAAGTATCAGTGCACTTCATGGTATTACATTATCTGCATGGGCATTTGCAGGTCTTACAGGTAACCAAATGGCGAACTGGATTGTAAACCATTTTGGAACACCAACAGAGATTGAACATGTATTGGAAAACGGTACAGTTGAGATGATTACAGTGAATCCTACAGGATACCAAACTGTACTCTATGTAACAATTGTTCTTTACATCGTTGCACTTCTTCTAAGTGTATTCTTTGTAAAAACACCAAAAGAGGATAAATAAAACATGTAAACCGAGTTCAAACGAAAACGTTTGAGCTCGATTTTTGTCCGTATATATGTTTATTTTTGGAAGATAATAATACTGAAAAAAGAGTTGATACAGACTATTATTTCATGTATAATTAATTAGATAAGTAGATTTAACAATAGGAGGATTTTAGATATGTCACAACGCAAAGACATTAAAAAAGTACTGATTATCGGTTCAGGTCCTATTATTATTGGACAGGCTTGTGAGTTTGACTACTCAGGTACTCAAGCGTGTAAAGCCCTTAGAAATTTAGGTTATGAAATCGTGTTGGTAAACTCTAACCCTGCAACAATTATGACAGACCCAGAGATTGCTGACGTTACTTATATTGAACCACTTAATGTGGCTCGTCTTGAGCAGATTATTGCGAAGGAAAGACCGGATGCATTGCTTCCGAACTTAGGAGGACAATCAGGTCTTAACTTGTGTTCAGAATTAGCAGAAGCAGGTATTCTTGAAAAATATAACGTAGAAGTTATCGGTGTTCAGGTAGATGCAATTGAACGTGGCGAAGACAGAATTGAATTTAAGAACACAATGGATTCTCTTGGCATTGAGATGGCAAGAAGTGAGGTTGCTTACTCTGTTGATGAAGCACTTGCCATTGCGGACAAATTAGGATATCCGGTAGTACTTCGTCCGGCTTACACTATGGGTGGAGCAGGCGGCGGTCTTGTATATAACGTAGAAGAATTAAAGACGGTTTGTGCTCGCGGACTTCAAGCAAGTTTAGTAGGACAAGTATTGGTTGAAGAATCAATCTTAGGATGGGAAGAATTGGAGTTAGAGGTTGTTCGTGATACAGAAGGTAACATGATTACCGTATGTTTCATCGAAAATATTGACCCACTTGGCGTTCATACAGGTGACTCCTTCTGTTCAGCACCAATGCTTACAATTTCTGAAGAAGTTCAGAAACGTTTACAAGAAAAATCATACAAAATCGTAGATTCCGTTCAAGTAATCGGCGGATGTAATGTGCAGTGGGCACACGATCCTAAGACAGATAGAGATATTATTATCGAAATCAATCCAAGAACTTCTCGTTCTTCCGCTTTGGCATCTAAGGCAACAGGTTTCCCAATTGCTTTAGTTTCAGCAATGTTAGCATCAGGATTGACACTTGCAGATATTCCATGTGGAAAGTACGGCACATTAGATAAATATGTTCCGGATGCTGACTATGTGGTAATTAAATTTGCGCGTTGGGCATTTGAAAAATTCAAAGGCGTAGAAGATAAATTGGGTACTCAGATGAGAGCCGTAGGTGAAGTTATGAGTATCGGTAAAACTTATAAGGAAGCTTTCCAAAAAGCAATCCGAAGCTTGGAAACAGGACGTTATGGTCTTGGACATGCCAAAGATTTTGCATCCAAAACAAAAGAAGAGTTATTAAAAGCATTAATTACACCATCCAGTGAACGTCACTTCTTAATGTATGAAGCACTTCGTAAAGGGGCAACTGTAGAGGAACTTCATAATATTACAAAAGTGAAAGCATGGTTCATTGAACAGATGAAAGAATTAGTAGAAGAGGAAGAAGCTTTGCTTGCATGCAAAGGAGCAATGCCTTCCGATGAAGCGCTTATCTCTGCAAAGAAAAATGGTTTCTCAGATAAATATTTAAGTCAGCTTTTAGAGGTGACAGAACAAGAAATCAGAGAAAAGAGAATTGCTCTTGGAGTAGAAGAGGCTTGGGAACCAGTACACGTAAGTGGTACACAGGATAAAGCTTACTACTATTCAACATACAATGCTGAAGATAAGAATCCAATTAACGAGGACAAACCAAAGGTTATGATTCTTGGTGGTGGTCCTAACCGAATTGGACAAGGTATCGAGTTCGACTACTGCTGTGTTCACGCAGCACTTGCATTGAAACAATTAGGATTCGAAACAATTATGGTTAACTGTAATCCGGAAACTGTTTCAACAGACTATGATACATCTGATAAATTATACTTTGAACCACTTACATTGGAAGATGTACTCAGCATTTACAAGAAAGAAAAACCAGTTGGAGTTATTGCTCAATTTGGTGGACAGACACCACTTAACTTGGCAGCAGACCTTGAAAAGAATGGTGTGAAGATTCTCGGAACAGCACCTGCAGTTATTGACCTTGCAGAAGACAGAGATTTGTTCCGTGAAATGATGGATAAATTGGAAATTCCAATGCCAGAATCAGGAATGGCAGTCAATGTAGACGAAGCTCTTGCAATTGCTGACAAGATTGGCTATCCGGTTATGGTTCGTCCTTCATATGTACTTGGTGGACGTGGAATGGAAGTTGTTTACGATCCAGAAAACTTAACAAAATATATGAATGCAGCAGTTGGTGTAACACCAGACAGACCAATCTTGATTGACAGATTCTTAAATCATGCGTTGGAATGTGAAGCAGATGCAATCTGCGACGGAAAACATGCATTTGTTCCTGCAGTAATGGAACACATCGAGCTTGCCGGAGTTCACTCAGGAGACTCAGCATGTATTATTCCATCAAGACACATTTCAGAAGATAATGTGAAGACCATCAAAGAATATACAAGAAAGATTGCAGAAGAAATGGGCGTAAGAGGTCTTATGAACATGCAGTACGCAATCGAAAATGATAAGGTATACGTATTAGAAGCCAACCCACGTGCATCTCGTACAGTACCATTGGTATCTAAGGTTTGTGGAATCCGCATGGTGCCACTTGCAATTGATATCGTAACTTCAGAATTAACCGGAAGGAAATCACCAGTTGCTGATTTGAAGGAAAAAGATATTCCATACTATGGAGTAAAAGAAGCAGTATTCCCATTCAACATGTTCCAAGAGGTTGACCCTGTACTCGGACCAGAAATGCGTTCAACAGGTGAAGTTCTCGGTTTATCAAAATATTATGGAGAAGCGTTCTACAAAGCGCAGGAAGGAACTAAGACAGAGCTTCCACTCAGTGGAACAGTACTCATTTCCGTATGTGATAAAGACAAAGAAGAAGTGGTTGAAGTTGCAAAAGACTTCGTTGCTACAGGCTTCAAGATTCTTGCAACAAAAGGAACACATAAAGTGCTTGAGGAAGCTGGTGTTCCAGCAGAATTGGTAAACAAACTGAATGAAGGCAGACCAAACATCTTAGACCTTATTACAAACAGCCAAATTGATTTGATTATCAACACACCAATTGGCGCTGACAGCGCAACAGATGATAGCTACTTAAGAAAAGGTGCTATTAAGAAGAAAATCCCATATATGACAACGATTGCAGCAGCAAAAGCAACTGCAAGCGGTATGATTTCAATGGGTAAACCAGGTTGTGGTGATGTGAAGTCATTGCAAGAATGGCATTCAGAGATTAAGGATAAATAAGAGTAAAAAAATGGAGCTACACTCGGTAACGGGTGTAGCTCTAATTTATTGCTAACACTATCAGCATCTACGGGAAAAATATATTGATAAATCATTTAAAACTTATTAAAATAGAATTAAATATCAAAGAAATAAAATTTAATTCTAAAGAGGTTATATATGATTACATCACAAATTAAAAGACTATATTGCAACTTAACAGTAGCGGAACGAAAGGTCGCTTCGTATGTTATTGAGTCACCGCAAGAGGTTACTGGGTTAACGGTGCATCAATTGGCTGAAAAGTGCGAGGTTGCGTCATCTGCTGTTATACGATTCTGCAAATCTATTCAATTGCAAGGTTTTGCGGAATTAAAAATTGAATTGGCGAGAGAACTTGGAAGTCAGAGAGACGGGAAAAAAAGAGAGTTGCCTTCGGTGGAACACGAGAGCGGAACAGAAGGAGTAGTACGTAAAGTCTTCAGCGCAGGTATGCAAACGTTGCAAGACACACTTGATATGTTAGATTTCTCAAAAGTAAAGCAGATGTCGGAGGTATTGGTCAGTGCAAAGCATATTTTCTTGTTTGGAATCGGAACTTCTTCCACTGTTGTAACCGATGCACAGTACCGCTTATCTCAGTTGGGTTTGTGGGCAACTGCCTGTACCGATATTTTATTGATGGGAGTGACGGCGGCAAACTTAGAGGAAGGGGATGTAGTCTTAGCAATTTCCCATAGTGGTAGAACAAAAGCTGTTGTAGATGCGGTCCGTATGGCGAAAAAGAGGGGTGCAACTGTGATTGCAATTACCAGTTTTACAGACAGTATTCTCTATAGAGAAAGTGATTTGGCGGCAACGGTTTTTGCTGATGAGGCTACGTATCCGGTAGAGGCTGTGTCCGCACGTGTGGCGCATATCTGCCTGGTGGATTCACTAGCTATGTTGCTGGCAACACATAATTATGACAGCTTTGCAGAACATATTAAATCAAGAAACGATATATTGGAAGGAATTCGATATTAGGAGTTTCACGTTAAAAGGCAGACACCAATATGGTGTCTGTTTTTTGTAAAAATTTTTATTTTATTGCATTGACAAAACAAATATGAATCACTATACTAGAACGGAATACTGAATGATATAGATGAATAGAATAAAATTCTATTAAAATTTTAGAAAGGTATAGGTGAGTAACAAATGAATGTTTTATCAGCAACAGTTGGACAAATGCTGGTTTTGTTTTCATTGATTCTTATGGGATATGTAGTTGCAAAGGTTAAAGTTGTACCGGAAAATTCGGCAACAGTTTTATCAAAGCTAGAGAACAACCTATTTGTTCCGGCGTTGGTTTTGGGAACCTTTGTGGAGAATTTTACAGTTGAGAAATTGAGTACAGCATGGAAACTATTTTTGGTTAGCTTTCTAATTTGCATTATTATGATGGTAGTGGCAACGGTTGTTGCGAAATGGTGTTCCAAGGACCAATATATAAGAAATATTTATACATATGGACTGGCTTTTTCTAATTTTGGTTTTATGGGAAATGCAGTTGTAAGTGCTGTGTTTCCAGAAATCTTCTTGGAATATCTGATTTTTACAATGCCACTATGGACCATGATTTATATGTGGGGTGTGCCATGTCTCTTGATTCCGTCTGAGGAAGGAAAGCAGACAATTAAGACGAGATTGAAATCATTCGCTAACCCAATGTTTGCCGCTATGGTTATCGGTGTTGTGATTGGACTTAGTGGAATTAAGTTACCAAGCTTTCTGTCAACGACAGTTAGTGTGACAGGAAGTTGTATGTCCCCTATAGCAATGATGCTGACTGGAATTACAATAGCTAATATGGATGTGAAAAAGGTCTTATCAATCAAGAGTATTTATGTCGTATCCATTATAAGACTGCTTTTTTTTCCTTTGATTTTTATCGGGGTATTCAAACTTGTACCAATGGCGCAGAATATTGTGGTCTGTACCATTTGTTCACTGGCAATGCCATTGGGACTTAGTACACTTGTTATCCCTGGTGGGTACGGGAAGGACACGTCGGTTGCTGCAGGAATGGCAGTTGTATCGCATCTGCTTTCGGCAATAACGATTCCAGTGATATTCTATATCATGATGAGTTGGTTATAAAGAAAATGCCGTAGACGGTTTTTGTCTGCGGCATTTTTTCACGTTCATCTTTGATTGTTAGTCTCTAGTAGAATTATTTAATATTATATTTTTTATAATATTCTGTGCGGGCATCCTCGTCATTTACGACTAATTCCACTATATCTGTTAAACCTTCTGCAAGAAGTAACGAAATTAAGTTACTCAATTTGTCTTCGCCTTCTTTTCGTCCTGCTTCACGTTCATCTTTTAACAACTCTTGAAATGTCATATACCTTGCCCCCATTTCACGGCTCGCCTTCACTTCTCTTACCGAATTTTGCAATCTTTTGACAAATGCATCCTCAAAATCCTTTTCACTCTCTGAAGGCTGTGCCCCTGCAAATTTTAATAATTTCACTAACTCTTCCGGTACTTCATCCTCATTGGTTCCTTTGGTACTGAGAAAAATTGTATGTGCTCCGTCATCCATCTCAAGTTCGGGTAATTCTTTGCAAATCGCTTTTCTCGTGTAGCGGTATTTCCCTTCTCCAAAGGGGTCAAAATCACAGATAAAAATCACATATGTATCTGGAAGTTCATTATACGACACACCTGTAAGTAGAATCTCCATATCAATCTGACTGTGGTAATACCTCGCTCGTTTCTGCAATGCGGGTTTTGGCAATATCTGCATTTCAATATTGTACCGTGTGTTATTCTTGTCCTTCGCATATGCATCCAAACGAACACCTTTATACTCCGGATTATATACAATACTTTTTTCTTTGCTGACTTCCACACGTTCAATCTCAGTGCCCAAACTTCGTTCAATAACACCTTTGCAATTTTCAGGATCTAACAGAACGGCACCGAACATGAAGTTATCCTTAAATGTTAGTTCTTGTAAAGTTTTCTTTTGATTCATTTTCTTTTCTCCTTATACTTTATCATGTTTTTAGTCTTATTGGTAGTAAAAAATAAAATTCACATGATATAAACAATCATAGGCATCGCCCCCTGCTTTTCAGTTTTCATCAAATTGAAATTCTCTGACGGAAATGTCTTGAAATTCAGATGCGTCTTTTGTATAAACGCCATTTTGACACTTTGAATGATTTGAAACAAATCCGTGCCATGTTTTGATGTAAAAAAATTATAGCATGTTGGAGGAGTGTTCACAAGCAGACTAATGTGTATAACTCTGAAAATTTTGTTGATAGAGTGTGGATAACTTCATGATTTATCAACATTTTAAAATAATCTCCTAAACAAAAGAAAAATATGTTATACTATCAAAAATGCTTGCGATTCGGAGGTGATTTTCTTATGAATTATGAAGATATCCTAACATGGTGGAAGAAAGAAAAGAAAGATACCAAGGAAGATATTTATACTTTACTGGATAATTTCAAAATATTATTTGCATACCATTCAGGAAAAATCGAAAATGAGACAATAACACTTCACGATACAAGAGAAATTTTTGAAAACGGAACTGTAATTAATTATACAGGAGATTTGAGAACGCTTTTTGAAATTAAAAATCAAAAAGATTGCTTCGAATATTTAGTAGATAAGATTGTGAGCAAAGAAGATATTACCGTTTCTTTTATATTGGAATTGCACGAACAGCTTATGAAGGGGTGTTATGACGAAACTAGATATTTGAAGGGAGAACGTCCTGGAACTTTCAAAAAGCACGACTATGTAACAGGAGACGGAGTGGGTGCATCTCCGGAAGAAGTGGAAAGCGAGCTGCAAGAACTTTTAGAAGAGATAAAGGCTGCAGAAGGCAAGGATGTCATGACGATTGCAGCGTATTTGCATTTGCGATTTGAAGAGATACATCCCTTTGCAGACGGAAATGGGCGTGTTGGAAGAACACTTTTGAATTATTATTTAATGACACATGGGTTCCCGCCGTTAATTCTTTATAGTGAGAACAAGAAGACTTATTATTTATCGCTGGCTGTTTATGATAAGACAGGTGAGATTAAGGGATTTATTGAATTCTTGAAAGAACAGATGGTTAAGACGTGGGAGAGGAAGAAACGAGTTCCAGTGAATTTGGGTATGTTTTTATAAAGACATGAGATTTCTATGGAGGTTACAAGATGGAAATGAAAAAAATACTAAGCATGGTAGACCACACATTACTCAAGCAGGAGTCAACCTGGGAGCAGATAAAGGAAATCTGCGATGACGGAATAAAATACGAAACCGCATCTGTCTGCATCCCTCCGGCGTTTGTGAAACAGGCGAAGGAATATGTGGGTAATAAATTGCAGATTTGCACCGTCATTGGATTTCCAAATGGATATAATACAACTGCAGTCAAATGTTTCGAAACGGAAGATGCTGTGAAGAATGGCGCTGATGAAATCGATATGGTGATTAACATTGGTTGGGTAAAAGAACAGAAGTGGAATGAACTGTTGGAAGAAATTAAGGCAGTAAAGGCCGCGTGTCATGGGAAGCTTCTGAAAGTCATTATTGAAACCTGTTTGCTCACAGATGAAGAAAAGGTAAAGATGTGCGAAATCGTTTCGGCATCCGGCGCGGAATATATTAAGACTAGCACGGGATTTTCCACCGGCGGGGCAACGAGAGAGGATGTTGCATTGTTTGCGGCGAATATTGCTCCGGGACTTAAGATTAAGGCGGCAGGAGGCATTTCTTCTATAAAAGATGCAGAAGATTTTATTGGGCTTGGTGCTGAGAGACTTGGAACAAGCCGCATTGTGAAGATTGTGAAGAATGAAAGTTCTAATGATAAATATTAAGTAAAAAGAGATACAAATTAAGAGAGAGAATTATGAGTAAAATATTCTATTTAATGGGAAAAAGTGCATCTGGGAAAGACACGATTTATAAAAAAGTGAAGGAGCAGATGCCGGAATTAAAAACAATCGTTATCTATACCACTCGCCCGATTCGAGAGGGAGAGCTAAATGGCAGGGAATATCATTTTGTGGATGATGATAAGTTAATGGAATTACAAGAAGCTGGAAAAGTTATTGAACTTCGTGAATATAATACAGTACATGGTATTTGGAAGTATTTCACGGCAGATGACGGACAGTTTGACGGTGAAGACAATTATCTGGCAATTGGCACACTAGAGTCCTATGTACAGTTACGGGACTACTTTGGACAAGAACGTCTTGTTCCGATTTATGTAGAGGTTGAGGACGGACTGCGTCTGGAACGTGCACTGGCGCGTGAGCGCATGCAGGCAACACCAAAGTATGAGGAAATGTGTCGTAGATTTCTTGCAGATGCAGCGGACTTTTCTGTGGAAAACATGAAAGAAGCGGGGATAACTCGTAAATTCAATAATATTGATATGGATAAATGTGTCGGTGAAATTATACTAGGTATTCGAAATAGTTTGTGCTATAATGTATAGACAAGACAAAGTTAAGTGTGCATACATGTAAGAAGGGAAGGTGATGACATGAGCGGATTTAAAGATGTAGTTGGGCATAAGGATATTATTAAGTATATGAAGAATGCGGTTGAGCAGAATAAATTGTCGCATGCATATATTTTAAATGGACAGCGTGGTTCAGGGAAAAAACTGTTGGCACGTTTGTTTGCTATGACTTTGCAATGTGAATCCGGTGAGTCAGAACCTTGTGGAACTTGCCGTTCCTGTGTGCAGACAACCAGTGGTAATCAACCGGATATTATTACCGTGAAGCATGAAAAACCGACTTCAATCAGTGTAGATGATATCAGAGAACAGCTCAATGGTGATATTATGATTAAGCCGTACAGCAGCAGATATAAGATTTATATTATACCAGAAGCGGATTTGATGACAGTACAGGCGCAGAATGCACTTCTTAAGACATTAGAGGAACCGCCGGAGTATGCGGTAATCTTTCTTTTAACAGAGAATGCGGACAGTTTGTTGGCGACGATTCGTTCACGTTGTGTCATGTTGAAACTGCGTAACATTAAGGATAAGCTGGTAAAGAAATATCTGATGGAGCAATTACAGATTCCAGATTATCAGGCAGAGATATGTGCAGCCTTTGCTCAAGGTAATATTGGGCGCGCGACCATGCTTGCTAAGTCAGAGCATTTTAACGAGATTAAGGAAGATGCAATTCAACTTCTCAAATATATCGACGAGATGGAATTGCATGAGATTGTGAGTGCAATCAAACAGATTAATAAATATAAATTAGAAGTAACAGATTATTTGGATATCTTCACCATTTGGTATCGAGATGTTTTGCTGTATAAGGCAACCAAGGATGTTGACGGTTTAGTGTTTTCAGACCAACTAAAGTACATCAAAGAGAAGGCAAAGAAGAGCTCATATGAAGGTATTGAAATGATTCTTACAAGCATTGATAAGGCAAAGCAGCGCATTAAGGCGAATGTTAACTTTGATTTGCTTATGGAACTTTTGTTACTGACGATAAAGGAGAACTAATAATGACAAAGGTAATTGGAGTAAGATTTCGTCAGGCAGGAAAGGTATATTTCTTTTCGCCGGGGAAATTTCATATAAAACAAGGTGATAAAGTAATTGTGGAGACAGCGCGAGGTGTCGAATTTGGCAGCGTGGTATCGGGAATTAAGGAAGTGCCTGATGAAACCATTATGCAACCGCTGAAGTCGGTTATCCGAATTGCCACAGAAGAAGACAAGCGCAATGAAGAGAGAAATCGAGAGAAGGAAAAGGAAGCATTTAAGGTTTGCTTAGAAAAGATTCGCGAGCATAATTTAGATATGAAACTGATTAATGCAGAGTATACCTTTGATAATAATAAAGTATTGTTTTATTTTACAGCAGAAGGAAGAATTGACTTCCGTGACCTAGTTAAGGATTTGGCAGCCGTATTCCGCACAAGAATCGAACTTCGTCAGATAGGTGTGCGTGATGAGACAAAGATTCGAGGAGGTATCGGTATCTGTGGAAGACCCCTCTGTTGTCACACTTATTTGTCAGAGTTTGCACCAGTTTCTATTAAGATGGCGAAGGAACAGAATCTGTCTCTTAACCCAACCAAGATTTCAGGTGTTTGTGGAAGATTGATGTGCTGTTTGACAAATGAACAAGAAACTTATGAAGAACTTAACAGTCGTCTACCTGCTATCGGAGACTTTGTGACAACACCGGATGGCTTGAAAGGTGAAGTGCAAAGTGTAAGTGTACTTCGTCAGTTAGTTAAGGTTGTTGTAAATTTAGATGATGATGAGAAAGAAATTCGCGAGTACAAATCAAAAGAATTAAGATTTAAGCCTCGCAAACGAAGAGATGTGAGACTTTCAAAAGAGGAAATGAAGCAACTAGCAGCATTGGAAAAAGGCGAAGGAGCGTCAAAGTTAGATGACAACTAATTTGAAACCAGAAGAACGTCTGGATGATTTACAAGTGAATGGGTATGAGATTATTCAACATCCTGGGAAATTCTGCTTTGGTATGGATGCCGTTTTGCTTTCTAATTTTGCCCGTGTAAAAAAGGGTGAAAGGGTTCTTGATCTTGGAACAGGGACAGGTATTATCCCAATTCTCCTGACAGCAAAAACAGAAGGTGAGAACTTTGTTGGTCTGGAGATTCAGGAAGAAAGTGCGGATATGGCGCGAAGAAGCATTTCCCATAATCATCTGGATGGAAAAGTGGAAATTGTAACCGGGGATATTAAAGAGGCGGCCAACATTTTTGGCTTGGCCTCTTTTGACGTCATAACCACAAACCCACCGTATATGATTGGGCAGCATGGGATTGCAAATGAGTCTGACACCAAAGCAATAGCAAGACATGAGGTGCTATGTACACTGGATGATATCTTGCGTGAGAGTGCACGCATTTTAAAACCAAGGGGAAGATTTTATATGGTTCATCGGCCGTTTCGATTGGCGGAAATTTTGTCTAAGATGGTAGAGGTTGGCATTGAGCCGAAGCGAATGCGAATGGTACATCCATTCATTGACAAGGAACCGAACATGGTTCTTATAGAGGGGATGCGTGGGGCGAATTCCCGTATGACGGTGGAGAGACCATTGATTGTTTACAAGGAGGTCGGCGTGTACAGTGACGAGCTCCTTGGTGAATATGGATTAAAGTAGAAGAGGAGATACATATGGCTGGAAAATTATACCTATGTGCAACTCCGATAGGTAATTTGGAGGATATGACATATCGTGTCGTTCGAACGCTGGGCGAGGTAGATTTGATTGCTGCTGAGGATACAAGAAACAGTATCAAGTTGTTGAATCATTTTGAAATAAAAACACCGATGACTAGCTATCATGAATACAATAAGATTGAAAAGGGCAGAAAGCTTGTAGAGAAATTGCAGGAAGGCCTAAATATTGCGCTGATTACCGATGCGGGGACACCTGGCATATCAGACCCTGGTGAAGAACTGGTGAAAATGTGTTACGAAGCGGGCATTGAAGTGACATCCCTTCCTGGGGCAGCAGCATGTATTACGGCACTTACGTTGTCAGGGTTATCTACAAGAAGGTTCGCATTTGAAGCCTTTCTGCCGACAGACAAAAAGGAGAAGCAGAGCATTCTAAAAGAGCTGGAAAAAGAAACACGTACCATAATTCTGTATGAGGCGCCACACCGCTTGGTACGAACCTTGCAGGAGCTTTTGGAGGCCCTGGGAAACAGAAGAGTTACTGTTTGCCGTGAACTTACCAAAAAACATGAAACTGCATTTGCAACCACCTTGGAAGAGGCTTATTCTTATTATGAATCGAACGAACCAAAAGGAGAGTGTGTTCTCGTAATAGAGGGAAAAAGCCGAGAGGAACTTAAGCAGGAAGAGGTTGCAAAATGGGAGGAAATGCGCATTGAAGAGCACATGGATTACTATCTCCGGCAAGGAATAGATAAGAAAGAAGCGATGAAAATGGTTGCAAAAGACCGTGGAATTACGAAAAGAGACGTATATCAGCAGCTTTTGGGATAATTCATCAATCTGCACAGAAAAAGCAAATAAAGATTGTACAATCTGGTTGTAGACTAGATTGTACTTTTTTTGTATACTTAACAAAGATAATAACGAACTTTTAGGAGGAGTAGAAAGAATGGGAACACTATCATTCAAAAATATTAACAAGGTATATCCAAACGGATTCCACGCTGTAAAAGATTTTAATCTTGAAGTTGCTGATAAAGAATTCATCATCTTCGTAGGACCATCAGGTTGTGGTAAAACAACTACATTACGTATGGTTGCTGGTCTTGAAGAAATTAGTTCAGGTGAATTGTCAATTGATGGCAGAGTTATCAATGACGTAGAACCAAAAGATAGAGATATCGCAATGGTATTCCAAAACTATGCGTTATATCCACACATGACAGTATATGATAACATGGCTTTCGGTTTGAAATTAAGAAAAGTACCAAAAGCTGAAATCGATAAAATGGTGCATGAAGCAGCTAAAATTCTTGATCTTGAACCATTGTTAGATCGTAAACCAAAAGCATTATCAGGTGGTCAAAGACAACGTGTTGCTATGGGTCGTGCTATTGTTCGTAATCCACGAGTATTCCTTATGGACGAACCTTTATCAAACTTGGACGCTAAATTAAGAGGTCAAATGCGTATTGAGCTTTCTAAATTACATCAAAGATTAGGTACAACAATTATCTACGTTACTCATGACCAAGTAGAAGCTATGACACTTGGTACAAGAATCGTAGTTATGAATGCTGGTATTGTTCAACAAGTTGATACTCCTCAAGCATTATATGATACACCAAACAACTTATTCGTAGCAGGATTTATAGGATCTCCACAGATGAACTTCTTAGATGCTGTAGTTTCAGTAGAAGGTGATAACGCAGTTCTCGACTTAGGAGAATCTAAGATTACTCTTACAGGAGACAAAGCTAAGAAATTAATCGATGGCGGATATGATGGAAAAACTGTTGTTATGGGTATTCGTCCAGAAGACGTATATGATGATGAAGCAGTTATCGCAGCTAATCCAGGAACAACTATCCAATCTACAGTTCGTGTATACGAATTATTAGGTGCTGAAGTATACTTATACTTCGATTATGCAGGAGCAAACTTCACAGCTAGAGTAAAACCTACAACAACAGCTAGAACAGGTGATGTTATTAAACTTGCTCTTGAACCAACAAAGATTCACGTATTCGATAAAGAAACAGAAATGGCAATCACACACTAGTGATTACATAGGAGCAGGACTTTCGTCCTGCTTCTTTTTTTGAAAATCTTTTTTGAAAATCCCAGAACGTATCTTGACGAACGGATAAGGGAGGACTATCATAAATATCAAGAAACATATTATAGAAGGTGATAGTATGGATTTAAATAAAGAAACCTTAAAAAAGATACGGGGATTAATTCTGTTTACGATTTTTGTACTCGTGGCGCTCTGGAATTTTGAGTTAGTATTTGATGGTATTCGGTTCCTGTGGGGAGTTATTTTCCCGTTTGTTCTCGGTGGAGTGATAGCGTTTATAGCCAATATACCTATGACGTTTCTGGAAGGAAAGATTTTTGGAAAGCTGAGGGAAGCAAAGGGGAAAAAGCGGAAATGGGTTGACAAATTGGCTCGACCATTAAGTTTAATTTTAACCTGGATTGCGATCATTGGCATTATTGCAGTTGTTGCATTGGTGGTTGTGCCAGAACTTGGTCGCACAATTTTAGGACTAGGGAAAACCCTTCAAGATTTTGTGCCAGAGGTACAGAAGTGGGCAATCGAGTTGTTTCGGGATAATGAAGAGATTGTAAAAGCTATTTCAGAAATCAATTTTAAATGGGATGAGTTGCTTGGAAATATGGTTGATTTTCTAAGAAATGGCGCAGGAAGCGTACTGGATACTACCATGGAAGCGGCAAAGAATATTATCAGCGGTGTGACCACATTTTTTATTGCATTTGTATTTTCTTTCTATGTACTTTTGCAAAAAGAAAAATTGGGTGAACAGGTCAAGAAGCTGATGTGTGCATTTATGCCGGAGGATTGGAGAAATATTTTCTTGGCCCTTGGCATAGTTGTGAATAAAAGTTTTACAAATTTCTTTACAGGACAATGCCTTGAAGCAGTGATACTGGGACTTATGTTTTTGGTGGTTATGGCAATATTCCGTCTTCCATATGCGCTTCTCATTAGTGTTCTTATCGCATTTACGGCTTTGATACCGATGTTTGGGGCATTTATCGGCTGCGGAGTGGGTGCGCTTTTAATATTTATGATAAGTCCTGTAAAAGCACTAATTTTTATTATTGTATTTTTAGTGCTGCAGCAGGTTGAAGGGAATTTTATTTATCCACATGTGGTTGGGAATTCAGTTGGCTTGCCATCTATCTGGGTTCTGGTTGCTGTTACTGTGGGAGCAAATCTCATGGGGGTTGCCGGAATGTTGATTTTCATTCCACTCATGTCAGTTGTATATACGATGCTTCGGGGAATTGTAAACCGAAGACTTGGATTAAAAGAATAGAGAATTTATAACAAAATTCAGCATACATTGTAGAAAGAAACAAAAGGAGCAATGTTATGCTGAATTTTCTTTGGGCAGGTATGATGTTGATCGGTATTTGTTATGCTGCTCTTATGGGAAATATAAGTGATGTAACCAATGCAGCAATTGATTCTTCAAAAGAAGCGGTAACCCTTTGCTTAACCATGCTGGGCGTCATGTCCTTTTGGATGGGATTAATGGAGATTGCAACAAAGGCGGGAATTATACAGACACTTTCGAGGGTTCTTAAGCCTGCTATACATTTTATGTTTCCGAATTTGCCGACAAATCATAAAGCAAATGAGCATATTTCCACAAATGTAATTGCAAACATGTTGGGGCTTGGTTGGGCGGCCACACCGGCAGGACTTCAGGCAATGGAAGCACTAGGAGAACTGCAGGAGGAGAGAGGAATGAGTCGGGAGATTGCCAGCGATGAGATGTGTACATTTCTAATTATTAATATTTCCTCTTTGCAACTGATTCCTATTAACATAATTGCATATCGGAGCCAATATGGAAGTGTGAATCCAACCCGCATTGTTGGTGCCGGGCTAATTGCAACAATAATCAGTACAGCCGTGGGCTGTATTTACTGTAAACTGAAAAGTGGAAAAAGAAGCAGGTGAAGAGTATGGAATTGTTAATGTATATTTCTGATTTTATTGTGCCTGCAGTTATTCTCTTGGTTGTGGCTTACGGTGTTTCCGAAAAGGTTAAGGTTTATGATGAATTTGTACGGGGGGCAAAAAAGGGATTTTATACAGTTATCAAAATCATGCCTACATTAATCGGGTTGATGGTTGCAGTTGGGATTCTGAGGGCTTCGGGCTTTCTTGAATTTCTTGCAGGTCTGATAGGGAAAGTGACAGACTACATAGGATTTCCATCTCAACTAGTTCCCCTTTCTATTGTGAAAATGTTCTCATCCTCAGCAGCGACAGGATTATTACTGGATTTGTTTAAAGAATATGGGACGGATTCACGAATTGGGTTAATTGCCTCCATTATGTTAAGTTGTACAGAAACCATATTTTATACCATGAGTGTTTACTTTATGGCAGCAAAAGTGAAAAAGACAAGATACACACTTACGGGAGCACTTTTGGCCACATTGGCAGGAATGATTGCAAGTGTGTGGCTGGCGGGGTATGTGTAGAATTGCTGTCGCGCGAATGCGGCAGCAATTCTTATATGGAATATTAAAGCGTTAGGCATATATATATTTATAATTAATTAACGCCAAATTTTGCTTTAATATTAGTCAATAGTGGCAAAATGTTTAGTTTATGCCCAAGTTTTAACCAAAATTATGTTGTTTTGTATTGCAGTATCACAATTATTTTTTTTATGCCTAATCTATTAGGTGAGTTTTATACAAAAATTTCTCTATGCCTAATGTATTGGCTTAAAATACGCAAAAACAGTTCTATGCCTAATACATAAAATTTTACCGATGATCTATTACAGATGTTTACGGATTGTTTCAAACGGCGCAGGTCCAATTTCAAGAACTTTCTTGTGAAACTCTTTTTGCGAAAAATCATCGCCTTGTTTCTCCATGCATTCTCTTTTCAACTCCAGCATTTCCACATACCCTACATAATAGGTCAAATAATTTGCAGGGTCTCCCACAATATATTCATATATTTCCTGAATAACAGCTTCATCATTAATTCCATAAGCAGAAAAGAATTTCACAGTATCGTTTGCGCTCCACCCGTCATAGTGAATACCGATATCAGCCATGGCATAAAGTCCAAGAATAATGGAGTTGTTTTTCTGCAGAAGCGTAGCGTATGGTTTTTCTAAAGAAGAAATATAGTACGAGCACATTTCCGCATAAGTAGCCCAACCTTCCACGTAACCAGAAAAATTCAGCACCGTTCGAATCGGGTCGGGTTCGGTGTTTGCAAAATAAGTGGTCTGATATAAATGTCCGGGATAACCTTCGTGTGCCAGGGTAGTAAATAAATTGATGTCAGCCAAATTGTGTGCTTGGTTGATGTAAATGATGTTTTCTACATAGTTATCTATAGAAGGAATTAGATAAAAAGCAGGACTCAAGATTTCCTCCAGTGCCTTCGGTACATATTTTACCTGCACATTGACGGAGGCAGAGGTTGGAAACGTAGCAGAAATCTTATTTTCTAATGCTTTTAAAATGGCATCTGGTGATTCAGTAATCTCGGATGTTTCTTCCATAATAGAAGGGTTTTGTTCCAAAACTTTCTGACTGGCGAGCAAATCCTCTGTTATCTGATTCTGAATCAGTGTTTTTAGATCAGTCATATTTCTGCTGGAACCGGTTTCGCGGGCTACCAGATGGGAAAAATAATCCTTTCCTTCTGTAAGAAAACAGAGCCCGCCGGCATTTTTGCCGGAGCCTTTTAATGCAGTTAAGGAGGAGGCAAGATTTTCATATGCTGGCACGATATAGTCGTTCACACAGGTTTGGTTTTGTTGAATAAAAGACTTTTTTTCAGTAGAAGAAATCTGGTCAATATTATCCAAACGTTCCCCAAAAGTGGAAAGCATATAATTTTCATCTCCCATAGAAACAAAGGCGTTGCATTGTTCCACCACTGCATCTACAAGCTGGTCAGACATGAAAAACCCGGAGGCAGATTTTTGCTGTTCAAAACGAATCAGAGAGGAAAAATAATCCGGAACGGTCTTTAAAAGTGCCAGATAGGTTTCCACATCTTCTTTGTTATAAAATTGATATTCTGCAAGCAGAATCGGTAGTTGCGCATGAACGCCGGTTACGGGACTTAGGGGTTCTTCATATAGATAATAGGTGGCATCTCTTTTTAAGGTATTAATATGATAGGAAAGAATATCATAGGTTAACTGGTTTTCTTCTGATAATAAATCATAGGAAAATTTGTGAAGAGCAGTATCTAGGTTCTCAATGGAAGCAAGTGTAGAAGCTGCATTAAAATCAAAGGAGCCAAGCAAAATCGGTGTCTCGGTGATTCCGTATTTTTTAGGCTCAGTGAGAGAATAATGCAGGTTAATCGTATTGGATGCTACTTCCTGCTGAAAAAGACAAAATGTAAAGTTCTTGAAGGCTGTGTTTGCATTAGTGGGAATGGAGATGTTGGAACATCCGACAAGAAAAAGCATGACGGTTAGAATGGCTGCAATAATGCGTTTTCTAAATTTCATAAATACTCCAAAGGTTTTTTAGTATTATATGAAGATAAAAGAAAGGTCTATGCCAAAAAATATTGTGTGACAGGAATTTCCCATCACACAATATGCCAAGCAAAATTTTACATATAATATGCGCTTACGCCAGGACCAATTGGAAGTCCTAATGCCAGCCATATAATTAATAGAACAATCCAACCAAGTAAGAAAATCAAAGAGTATGGAATCATTGTGGCGGTAATGGTGCCAATACTTGCCTTCTTGTCATAGCGTTGCGCAAATGCGATGATTACCGCAAAATATGTCATCATTGGCGTGATGATGTTGGTGCAGGAATCACCAATGCGATACGCCAGTTGGCAAAGCTCCGGAGTGTACCCAAGCTGCATAAACATTGGTACAAATACGGGTGCAAGAATGTTCCATTTTGCAGAAGCGGAACCCATAAAAAGATTCATAAAAGCAACAAACAGAATGAAAATAATTAATAAAGGAATCAGGCCAATGTTGATATATTGCAAAAACTTCGCGCCACTAAGGGCAATAATGGAACCGATTTTTGTGTAGTTAAAGTAATTAATAAATTGCGATGCAACAAAAGCCAGTGCAAGAAAGGAACTCATAGATGCCATTGATTTTGCCATCGCGGTGCAGATACCATTTTCTTTCGTAAAGTAACCGACAGTTTTTCCATATACAATGCCCGGGAGCATGAACAGAAAAGTAATAAGTATTACAATTCCGTCAACAAATGGTGAGGATGGGTTGCCAAAGATGGCTCCATTTTCATTTCTGAAAAATGAATTTTCAGGGATACATGCAATTACAATAAGAGCAATATAAATTAAGGCTACAACCCCTGCATTTCTTAATCCTTTTCTTTCAACTGCTGTGACGGTTGTTAATGAGTTATCCTCTTTTTCTGTCACATTTCCGTTGTATGTGCCAAGACGAGGTTCTACGATTTTGTTCGTAACAAATGTTCCGAAAATGGTAATCAGAAACGTGGATACAAAAAGGAAAAAGAAATTTCCCATTACGGATACTGTATAATCCGGATTAATGTCAGAAGCAGCAGCTTGTGAGATGCCCGCTAGCAAAGGGTCCAAAGAACCAATAAGCAGGTTTGCGGAGTAACCGCCGGACACCCCTGCGAATGCGGCTGCAAATCCGGCCATTGGGTGTCTCCCGTAAGCCCGAAAAATCATGGCTCCAAGTGGAATTAAAATTACATATCCTGCGTCGGTGGCAATATTAGATATAACACCTAAAAACACAATCATTGGAGTGATTAGTTTTGCAGGCGTTACTTTTACAGCAGATTTTAATAATGTGTTAATTAAGCCGGACTGTTCGGCAATTCCTACACCTAGCATGGCCACAAGAACAACTCCAAGTGGTGCATAGCTTGTAAAGTTCGTAACAACATTTTCTAGCATATATGTGATTCCTTCTTTGGAAAGAAGGCTTACAACGGATACGGTTGTTTCTTTCAGTTCCCCGTCTACAATCAGTTGGCCGGTGGCAGAAACCCCAAGCATGGAGCAAATGGCAGAAATCACAACAACAGCCAATGTAAATATAGCAAATAGAGCAATTGGATGTGGCAGACGATTCCCGATGGCTTCGATTCCGTTTAACCAGCGGCTATACAGACTGCCTTTTTTCGTTTTTGTCATTTGAATCTCTCCTTCTTATTTATTTCAAGTATGTCCCAAATTTGAACATATTAACGTCAAAATAGTAGCATTTTCAGAATGTGTAGGTCAATGGAAATAAAAGGGAACTTGACATTTACCTTCTTTATATGTTACTCTTTCAGAGTATTAAAAAAGACAAACGCAGTGACGAAAAGAGTACATTTTTGAAAGCTTTACAGAGAAATTCCGGTGGCTGAGAGGGATAAGTGGAAAAGAATGGAAGATGGCTTCTGAGCGGTGTGCTGAGCACTAGTTAGGCACAATGGGTTCGCCCTTTACAGCGAAACAGTCTGGTATTGGACTTAATGAGGTTGGTATTGTGAGATGCCGACGAAGAGAAGTGGTAACACGGAATTTAGCCCGTCTTCTTATTTAAGAAGATGCGGCTTTTTTTATTACTTTAGAGAGTGGAGGAAACGAAATGGAAAACAAGAAATTTTATATGACAACAGCGATTGCCTATACATCAGGCAAACCACACATTGGGAACACATACGAATTTGTTCTTGCTGATGCGATTGCAAGATACAAAAGAAGTCAGGGCTATGATGTGTTCTTCCAGACAGGAACTGACGAACATGGTCAGAAGATTGAAATGAAGGCTGCGGAAGCAGGAATGTCACCAAAGGATTTTGTTGACGGCGTTGCAGCGCAGGTAAAAGATATCGCTGATATGATGAATACTTCTTATGACAAATTCATCCGTACAACAGACGATTATCATGAAAAACAAGTACAAAAGATTTTTAAAAAATTATATGAGAAAGGGGATATTTATAAGGGACATTACGAAGGTATGTACTGTACACCTTGTGAATCCTTCTTTACAGAATCCCAATTGGTAGATGGCAAATGCCCGGACTGTGGCCGTGAGGTTCAGCCTGCTAAAGAGGAAGCTTATTTCTTTAAAATGAGCAAATATGCGGACAGATTGATTGAGCATATCAACACACATCCGGAATTTATTCAACCGGTTTCTCGTAAAAATGAGATGATGAACAACTTCTTGTTGCCGGGACTTCAAGACCTTTGCGTATCAAGAACATCATTTACATGGGGAATCCCTGTAGAATTTGATCCAAAGCATGTAACCTATGTATGGTTGGATGCGCTTACCAACTACATCACAGGTATCGGATATGACTGTGACGGCGAAAGCACAGAGCAGTTTAAGAAAGACTGGCCGGCAGATTTACACTTAATCGGAAAAGATATTATTCGTTTCCATACGATTTATTGGCCAATCTTCTTGATGGCACTTGATTTGCCACTTCCAAAACAAATTTTTGGACATCCTTGGTTACTTCAAGGCGATGGCAAGATGAGTAAATCAAAGGGAAATGTAATTTACGCTGATGAGTTGGTAGATATGTTTGGTGTGGATGCCGTACGTTATTTCTTGCTTCATGAAATGCCGTTTGAAAATGATGGTGTGATTACATGGGAGCTTATGGTAGAACGTATCAATTCTGACCTTGCAAACACCTTGGGAAATCTTGTAAATAGAACGATTTCCATGACAAACAAATATTTTGGTGGTACAGTAACAGATAAGGGTGTTGCTGCGGAGGTAGATGCTGACCTTAAGGCAGTAGTAGATGGAGCACCGGCAGCAGTTGATGCTAAGATGGAAAATCTTCGTGTTGCGGATGCAATCACAGAAATTTTCAATGTATTCAAACGCTGCAACAAATATATTGATGAAACAATGCCATGGGCATTAGCAAAAGATGAAGCACAGAAAGATAGACTGGAAACAGTTCTTTACAACTTAATTGACAGCATTGAAAAAGGTGCTAATTTACTTGCTTCCTTCTTGCCGGAAACAGCAGAAAAGATTTTGAGACAGACAAATGGCGGAAATGTTACAGATAAGCCGGAAATCTTGTTTGCTCGTTTGGATATGGAAGAAGTGCTTAAGAAAGTAGAAGAACTTCACCCACCGGTAGCAGAAGAACCGGAAGTAGATGAAGATGTAATCGATATTGAACCAAAAGAAGAGATTACATTTGATGATTGGATGAAAATGCAATTCCAGGTAGGAGAAATCATTGCTTGTGAAGAAGTACCAAAGTCAAAGAAATTACTTTGCTCCCAAGTAAAAATTGGAAGCCAGGTAAAACAGATTGTATCAGGTATCAAAGCACACTACACACCGGAAGAAATGGTTGGTAAGAAAGTAATGGTACTTGTAAACTTAAAACCGGCAAAATTAGCAGGTGTACTCTCAGAAGGTATGCTCCTTTGTGCAGAAGATGCAGAAGGAAACTTGGCATTAATGACACCTGAAAAACCAATGCCGGCAGGAGCGGAAATTGCGTAGGCTACAAGCCGTGCCAGGAGAAAATTTGTAAAATGCGGAAACGGGCACTTGTGCACGAGGCCGTATTTGGCAAATTTCAGACTGTTAGGGCGACAGCCCGACAGCGAGATGGAGCGAAGCGAAATCGAGCGGCGCATGGCGAGATGAAAGGAGACAGATTTATGAGCAAAATTAGAATAGGTATAGTAGGATACGGTAACATCGGGCGAGGCGTTGAGCTTGCAATCGAAAGAAATGAAGATATGAAATTGGTTGCAGTTGTAACTCGTCGTAACCCAGAAGACGTGAAAGTCCTTACAGAAGATGCAAAAAAAGTACATTTAGATAATATTCTTTCGTTAAAAGATGAAGTAGACGTTATGATTCTTTGTGGTGGTTCAGCAACGGACCTTCCTGTTATGGGGCCACAGATTGTGAAGAACTTTAATACCATTGACAGCTTTGATACGCATGCAAAGATTCCGGAGTATTTTGCAGATGTGGATGCAGCGGCAAAAGAGGGCGGAAACATCGGGATCATTTCCGTAGGCTGGGACCCGGGAATGTTCTCTTTAAGCCGTATTTATGCAGAGTCCATTTTGGTGCAAGGAAGCACCTACACATTCTGGGGTAAAGGTGTTAGCCAAGGACACTCTGATGCAATTCGTCGTGTGCCAGGTGTAAAGAATGCGATTCAATATACGGTTCCAATTGAGGCAGCAGTAGAGGAAGTCAGAAGTGGAAGTGAACCACAGCTTACAACAAGACAAAAACATTTAAGAGAATGTTATGTTGTTGCGGAGGAAGGCGCAGACCTTGCAGCGATTGAAGAGGCAATTAAAACAATGCCAAATTATTTTGCTGATTATGACACAACAGTGACATTTATTACTGAAGAAGAGTTGAAAGCAAATCACAACAAGATGCCGCACGGTGGCTTTGTAATTCGTACCGGTGAAACAGGACGAGACGGCAATAAGCATGTCATTGAATATTCACTGAAGTTAGATTCTAATCCGGAATTTACTTCCAGCGTATTGGTAGCCTATGCAAGAGCTGCATACCGCTTGGCGCAAAAAGGGGAATCCGGAGCAAGAAGTGTATTTGATATTGCACCGGCTCTACTGTCTATAAAGACACCGGAGCAACTCAGAAAAGAGATTTTATAAGAGGAAGTTGGTATGGAACCTATGATATTCGAGAGTCATGCGCACTATGACTCGCGTAAGTTTGACGAGGACAGAGAGGAATTATTAAATTCCATGCAGGAAAATGGAATCGGTACGATTATAAACGTAGGTGCCACATGGAAGTCCGTGACAACAGGACTAGAGCTGGTCAACCAATATCCATTTGTCTACGCAGCGTTGGGCCTGCACCCGGATGAAGTTGGGGATTTAAATGAAGAACGTTTTGAAATTCTGAAAGCAGAGTGCCAGAAGGAAAAGGTTGTAGCTGTCGGGGAAATCGGACTGGATTACTATTGGGATAATGAGTCCCATGACATTCAGAAAAAATGGTTTATCCGACAATTGGAGCTTGCCAGAAACTTAAATTTGCCGGTTATCATCCACAGCAGGGATGCAGCAGAGGATACTCTTAAGATTATGAAGGAACATGCCAAGGGAATGCGTGGTGTGATTCACTGTTTCTCCTATTCAAAGGAAATGGCGGAGGAATATGTAAAACTAGGCTTTCACATCGGAGTAGGTGGCGTAGTTACCTTTAAAAATGGAAAGAAATTAAAAGAAGTGGTGGAGGCAATTCCGTTGGAACGGATTTTGCTCGAAACAGATAGCCCGTATTTGGCGCCGGAGCCACATCGAGGTAAACGTAACTCATCCCTTTATCTTCCGCACATTGCACAGATGATTGCAGATTTAAAAGGGCTCACATACGATGAAGTGGTGGCACAGACTGAGAAAAACGGAAAGGAATTATTTAATATATGCAAAAGCCAACATTAGGCAATCCGCAAAATACAATTGAAATATTGCAGAAATATGGTTTTTCATTTCAGAAGAAGTTCGGTCAGAACTTTTTGATTGATACCCATGTATTGGATAAAATCATTGCGTCCGCTAATATTACAAAGGACGATATGGTTTTAGAAATCGGTCCGGGAATTGGAACCATGACCCAGTATCTGGCATGTGCAGCAGGGAAAGTGGTTGCCGTTGAGATTGATAAGGCGCTGATTCCGATATTGGAGGATACCTTAAGTGCTTACGATAATGTAACGGTTATCAACGAAGATGTGTTAAAAGTGGATATTAATCAACTGGCGGAAGAATATAACGGTGGAAAACCAATCAAGGTTGTGGCAAACCTGCCATATTATATTACAACCCCAATAATTATGGGACTTTACGAGAGTCATGTACCGATAGAGAGTATCACAGTTATGGTGCAAAAGGAAGTGGCAGACCGTATGCAGACCGGTCCGGGAAGTAAGGATTATGGTGCCCTGTCATTGGCTGTCCAATACTATGCAGAGCCTTATATTGTAGCAAATGTTCCGCCGAACTGTTTTATGCCAAGACCAAATGTCGGTTCAGCGGTCATTAGGCTTACCAGCCATAAAGAGCCTCCGGTTCAGGTAAAGGATGAACAATTGATGTTCAAGATTATCAGAGCATCCTTCAATCAACGAAGAAAGACATTGGCAAATGGCCTGAATAATTCACCGGAAATTCATCTTCCGAAGGAAGTGATTATTGGTGCAATTGAAAGCCTTGGAAAAGGAGCCAGCGTGCGAGGCGAGGCCTTGACATTGGAAGAGTTTGCAAACTTAAGTAATACAATAAGTGAAATGTTATAAGAAATACAAAAATGGAATCGCATCAATACAAAAGCGATTCCATTTATTTTTGACTATTTAGAGGTTTAGCAAAAATGATACGCAGAACATATCTCCACGCTTATCGGCAGAGAAAAAGCCGTTATATCGTTCCACAATCTTTTTCGCGGAGCTTACTCCAATACCATTACCATGAGGTTTCGTGGTAAGGAGCTCCCCTTTTTTATCTCTCAAGATTTCGTTTTCACAGGTATTGTCAATTGTAAATATTAAAGAGTTTGCGTCCCCTTTTCCTTTTACAATGATACGTCGTTTTTTGTCCTTTTGCTCCGCACAGGCTTCCACGGCATTTTCTAGCAGGTTGCCAAGAAGTACCGAAATCTCATGGTCGTTCACATGCAAGTCATCCGGAATAGCCAATTTTACAGAAAAGTCAATCTGTTGTTCCTTTGCCTGAGTAGCAAAATAAAACAGGATATTGTTAACCATGCGATTCTCACAAAAGCGAATACGCTCACCATCTGGAATGGAGTCTCGATAAGTATTTACGTACTCTTGCAACTTATCGTATTCTTTTTCTTCCAGATAATAGTTTACCATATGAATATGGTGTCGCAAGTCGTGACGCATACGTCTGGTTTCCTGCATACGTTCTTGCAACGTCTGAAACGCCACAAGCTCTAAATCTTGATAACGTTGCTGTTCTTCTAATTCCAAGTTTTTCACAAGTTGTCCATCCAGCTTTAACATGATGTAATATATCAACAATGAACCGAAATTAATGATAAATAGAAATACAACATTGTATGGATTTTGAATGTTTTCCAATCCTGTTTTAGTGCCGCCGTTAATCTGGTATTGCCAAATAATATAGAATACGGTTGGGACAAGCCAATAGTAATTCCATTCATTTCCAACCTTGCGATTGTTCAACATCGGAATAAAATATCTTCTTACCTCCAGAGCCCAAGGTAATGTAATCAGTAAATGAAGCAACAGCATTACGACTGATGTGTGCCAACAGTACAGCGCATGTTCTATGTTAGGAAATAAGTTTCTTTCAAGACACACAGCCGCAATCAGGATAAAGTTTCCCATGTTTGCAAAAATCAGTTCTATGTATAAGATTTTCCCCAATCGCTGGTCAAACAAAATCGCATATCCGAACAAAATGAGGACAAGTCTCAAAATACTCATGGTAATGCTGGTGTTAATGCCATGCAGCGCAGACCAGTACCTTGTCACAAACTGTACCAAAAACAAAAGTATGCACCCCATCGCCGTTACTGTCTTTGAATATCGAAAATGTTTCTGGAAGATATAATATGTAAGCCCTACATAGGGAGCAAAGTTACAAAGAGCAAATATTAAAATTTCAAGCGTTCTTGCTAATGAAAACATCAGTTGCCCCCTTTCCGCATCTGTTCAAAACGAAAATGCGCGTAACTTTCAGCCATTTCTTTGGTTTTGCGTCTGCTGATAGGAACGGCCTCTCCATTATGTAATAGGAACATACCGTCTGCCACTCTATCTACTTCGTAGAAGTTCACTACAATTCCTTTGGAACAACTGCATAAGAAATCATACTCAGATAGCAGTGCTTCCCATTCCATCTGGGACATTCTTGTCTGCAAATCTGCACGTTTTTTCGAATGTATAATAATAGAATGGTTGTAATACTCTGTATAGGTAATATTCCGCAGAACAATCTTTTGCCCGTCAGGGAGGGTAATAAAGCGGTTTTCCTCATAATCCTCCAAACGAATCATCTTGAGCATTCGTTGGAAACTTGACTGGGAAATAGGCTTTTGCAGATAATAGTTCGCCCCAACTTCATAGCTTTCACTTGCAAACTCATTGCTGGTGGTGCAAAAGACAAGCCGCACATCCAAATCCGTCTCCCGAATCCTTTTCGCCACATCTACTCCCAACAGTCCCGACATATAGATATCTAGCAAAATCAAATCATAAGAATTGTCAGTCCATGCCTTTAAAAAGTCTTCACCGCTTGAAAAGGTAAAGACCGTAGCATGTGGCAGTTCGTTATTTATAATATCAGAAAGAAGCTTAAGTTCTTCCGCTGTATCATCGACTAATGCGATTCTCATTTTCCATCATCTCCATGCATGTAATTATACTCCTGTAAGAAAATAATGGCAAGTTTTTAACCGTTTGAGTTGCAAAATGACCGTTCGAGTCACATCTATTGAAAACCATTTTGTATTGTTGTAATAATAAAATCAGAAATGTACGGAGGTGTGAATATGAATGTTTTGATATATGGAAATGCACGCGAGAAGGAACTTCTCGTACAACATATGAAATCACAAGCCAGTATGGCATTTCGGTTGGTGACTTATTCACACGCCGAGGACTATGACACTTATCTCGAGATGCTTCGAAAGCATGTATACGATATGGTGTTTGTTATGACAGATAATGCAGCAGGTATGGAGGGCGTAATCGCAGTACAGAATGTACAGCCCGACACCCCGATCATTTGGTTCTCAAATGATAAAAATTTTGTGGCACAATCCTATCGGCTCGGCGTGAATTATTTCGCGGTTAAGCCAATAGATGAAAAAATAGTAAGTCTGGCATTGAACAGATGTCAGCAGAAGGAGGAAATGGCATATGAGTAAAAGAAGATTAGGAAAGAAAGCACAAAGGATATTAGCATTTATTCTTAGTATGGTACTCGTCATTAGTAGCATGTCTTTGACAGCGCTGGCAGATGATTCCAATGCAAGCGGAAAGGTGACTGATCCAAGTACCATTCATGATTGGAAAACGTATTTCAAAGATGAAACCACAGAGTTTGCAGGTGGTGTATGGACAGATAAGTCTGTATTTGACAGTGTGGATGAGTTCGAAACATCCCTTGGAAATACAGAAATGGATATTGAGATGAAGAGTGAAGATAATTTCTTAGTAGCATTATCTGCACTTGCATCAAATAAAGAAATTGTAGGATATTCTACCATTCCTACAGACACCATGATGATTCTCGATGTTTCAAATTCGATGGATAACAGTGGTTCTGTCCCACAGATGGTTGCCTCTGCAAATGCAGCAATTGGTGAGTTGTTAAAGTTAAATAAGAACAATCGAGTTGGTATCGTACTTTACTGTGGAAATAGCAATTTTGGAACATCTGGAACAAGTACAGGTATATTATTGCTTGAACTCGGACGCTACACACCGAATAATCAAGGAAACTATATTACTTATACAAGTAATAGAGGAGATACAACAGTAAGTCTCGCAAGTGGAATTCGAGTAGAAGGCGCTTCGCAAAATATGAATACGCAAGGCAAATCTAAGAATACCATCGGTGGTACTTACATTCAAAATGGTATCGATATTGCGATGGATGAGTTCTTGGGGGCAACGACAACTATTGAAGGTGGAAACGTACAGGCTGGAACAACAAGAATGCCAATCTTTGTTCTTATGAGTGACGGAGCTCCTACAACCGGGACTCCAAACTATACCAATATCGGAACTTCTTCTGTTGGTAATGGTGGCGATTCTTCCGCAGGACTTGGATTTATGACACAGCTTACTGCAGCGTATGCAAGAGGGCAGGTAGAAGCACATTATAATTCGACAGCGAAATTTTATACATTGGGATTGAATCTTAGCGATCAAGATAGCGATTCGGAATATATTTCACAGAGTGTTCTTGATCCGAAAAACTCACTGAATGCAATCGACACATACTGGAACAATTTGTTCAACAATGGAAGTGCAAGCTTCTATTCACCAGGAACAAGTTATAACAATAATAACAATCCTAATATTTGGGTGACAGTTAATCGTAACACAAGTGATGGGCTGACCAGAGATAGCCAAAATTACGTAACGGAATATTTTTCGGCAAGTGGCAATGACGGATTAGAGTCAGCTTTTACAGCTATCGTAAACGAAATTATTCTTCAATCTGCATACTATCCGACACTCATTGGTGGTGACAACACGGATTTGGATGGTTACATCACCTTTGAAGATGAAATCGGTCAATTCATGGAAGTAAAGAATGTAACCGGTCTTATGTTAGGTGACAACCAACTGTTCACAGGTGCAGCATTAACAAAGATGATGGGCACTGATCAATTTGGTGACAGATACAACTATACAGATTTGGGTTGGGAACTGGTTGAATCCGTGGCAGAGAGAATAGGTGTTACTCAGGACGTTGCTATTGAAATCTTAAAACAGGCATGGGCAGATGGACAGCTTGCCTATACCGACGATAATCATTTTAGTAACTACATTGGTTGGTATGAAAGTGAAGATGGAAAATATGTGGCATACTGGAATGAAGAACATATAGAGGAAGACATTCCAGCAGGCGCAAAATATATTACCCGTTCTTATGGATTCTATGGAACTGCAAATGTAGGAGCAATTGAGTCTCTCGGAAGTGACATGATGCACATCGTTGTAAAGGTTCGTACAGACATTACCACAAAGCATCAGGATATAGTATTCATGATTCCGGCATCTTTAATTCCGGTTATCACATACCATGTGGAATTAAACAGTGATGACTATGCAACTGCAACAGAATTCAAGATGTATAAGGATGAGCAGAAACCAATTCGTTTACTTTTTGAAGTTGGTTTACGTTCTGATATCAATGAATTAAATATTACAGAAAAGCTAGATGAAAAGAATCTTGTAGAAGGTCAGCATATTCATAGAAATCATGATGGAACTTATACGTTCTATACGAACCAATGGGGTTCAGGAAATGAAAATCAAGAAATTGATTATTCAAATCCATCAGCTCATTTAGTAACCCAATCACATTTTCATCCTAACGAAGCAAATGAGCGTTACTACTATACAACAGATGCAATTATTTACGAAAAAATAGGTGCAGATTCGTATAGAGAATATACAGGAACAACAAAACCATCTGGAAATAATTTCTATCACACGCTTCGCGTATTCAATCAAACGAATGCGATTACCCGGGCTGCAGAGATGATAGATATGTATATTCCAATTGCTAATAATGTATTGGCTGAACATGCTAAGGCAGCTACTGATGGTTCTAATACTTGGCATATAGCAAAAGGAACAATGTATCAAAATTTAGACAGATTCCGCGATGAGACTCTTAAGAGTTCAAACAATACGGGAACATTAAGATACTTTGATTATCCAGTAGTAGCGCATCCGGATAATAACGATGAAACCTATGACATTTGGACGTATCTCGGAAACAATGGTCGCTTCACCATGACTCCGGCAACAGGTATCAAATTGACGAAGCTTGTAGACGATACCGTTACGGATGCGAACGCAGTGTTCCGCTTTACAGTTGAACTTTCAGGCGGAAATTATGACGGCACATATCGATTTGTAAATGCGGACGGAACATACGGAACGATTACATTCACAAACGGAAAGGGCAGCGAAATTGAGTTAAAGGCAAATGAAACGGTTTATATTATCGACTTGCCAGTAGGTGCAAATTATACCGTTACAGAGACAAATGAAAATACTGCTTATAAGGTTGGAAGTGTTTCGCAGAATGGTACAGTTCTCACAGGCGTTACAGCAACAGGAACAATCCAATCTATGGAACTGGCAGATGTTGAATTTACAAACACCGCTCGTCAATATGGAGATTTAATTATTAGTAAGACAGTGACTCATGATTTTGGAACAGATTATACGATTCCAGCAGATAAAAAGTTTAATGTAGAAGTAACATTAGGCCTTGCAAACGGTACGCGAGTAGAGACATCTGTGGGAACAAAGACTGTTACTAATGGAAAGATTACATTCCAATTGGCACATGACGAATCTGTTTCGATTCTGAATCTATTGGAGGGAACAACATATTCAGTAGCGGAAGTAGATGTTCCGACAGGATTTACGCTTGTAACAGCTGAGGCAGACAGACGTGGCACAATTTTAGGCGCAGGTGCAGAGGTTGACCTCGTTAATGATTACACTCCAACAGGATTTGCTCCAGCAGCAGACATTAATGTTGATGTTACGAAGACATTAAAGGATGTAAATGGCCAGGATGTTTCTTGGGGAAGCCGTGAATATAAGTTCTATCTTGAAAAATTGGTAGGAACGACATGGGAAAGAGTTACAACGACAGCTGCAGTTGCTAACGGAACAGACTCTACATTTACAGTTAAGGTTCCAGAAGAGTCATTGAAGGAAGTTGGAAGATATTTATTCCGCGTTCATGAAGACGAAGGAAATCTAGAAGAAGGTATTGTAAGCGATACAGCAATCTATTTTGTGGTTGTAGTTACAGATAAAGACATGGATGGTTCATTGGAAGTGGATCAAATTCTTGTGAATAATACAGCTGTAGATGATAAGGAAAATGTAGATTTGACATTTACAAACACCTATGTGGTAACAGAAGGGTTGGTAGTCCATATTCCAATCAAGAAGACCCTGGAAAACAATACAGGTGTAAACCTTTTACCATCAGGTTTCCAATTTGGTTTATACGAGGGCGATACTCCGGTAGGAGAAATTGCAACAACAAATGCAAACGGCGATGCAACGCTCTATATGTCTTACACGGCCGAGTGGTTTAACAGTCAAACGAAGGAACAAAATACTAGTAATGTTGAAAAGATATATACATTAAAAGAAATTGCCGGTAACAAAAAGGGTATGACATACACAGATAAGACGTACACAGTAAAAGTGGAAATTGGAATCAACGGAAATGCACTTGAACTTGTTAGTCTATCAATTGATGATGATACAACAGACCCAGTTGCAACATTTATAAATAAATACGAGCTTACTCCGGCAACATTGTCTATTGCTGGCACAAAAACATTAACAGGCCGTGAAATCGGCAATGATAAATATACATTCAAAATGTATAAAACAGGTTCTGACTTTGACGTGTCTAAGGGAACGGAAGTTAGTTCCGCACAAAATAGTGGCAATGCATTTACTTTGAAAGATTCTGTGGAAACAGCAGGTGTTCACTATTATGTAATTGAAGAGGTACAAGGCAATATTCCAGGCGTGACATATGATGCAACAAAATACCATGTAACTGTTGTTGCCAAAGATAATAACAATGGAGGCCTTGCAATTGCTGACAGTGACATTTCTATTGTAAAGGTGGGTACAGGTGCTGCTAATGCAGTAGAATTTGTAAATGAGTACAATGCAACTCCAACAGGTATCGTGATTACAGGAACAAAAGTTTTAACAGGAAAAGCACTGGAACATAACATGTTTGAGTTTGTCCTCAAAGAAGGAACAGCAGAAATTTCCAGGGCATGGAGCAGTGCGACAGGAACAATAACCTTCCCTGAAATCACTTACAAAGAAGCAGGAATTCACGTTTATACTGTGACAGAAGAGAATGCAGGAAAAACAGGTTATACTTATGACGACAGTTTGTTTGAAGTGACAGTGGAAGTAACGGACGATTTACAAGGTCAGTTACATGCAGCAGTGAAGTCTGTTGTTGAGACAGATGGCGCAGACGAGGAAAATACCGTAGATATCACTATTACATTCAGAAATGAATATGTACCAGATGCGGTGAATGTGACATTTGATGCCGTGAAGTTATTGGAAAACCGCCAGTTAGTAGACCGTGAATTTACATTCCAGCTATTTGAAGCGGACAGTGAATTTAATATAAGTGGAACCCCAATTGAAACTGCGTACAACGATACAGAGGGCAAAATTTCATTTACACATGAAATCGCAGCTACAGGAACCTACTATTTCGTGGCGAAGGAAGACACTTCCAATCCAAAAGAAGACATCGTTTATGACGAGACGAAATATCAGATTACGGTGATTGTATTTGACCGAGGCGGATATTTGAGCAGTCATGTAACCTATAGCGTAGAGGGCAATGAAGTGAACGGTATGGTATTCTCAAACGTATTTGTACCGCAGGAGCCGATACCGCAGCCAGAACCAACACCGGAACCAACACCAACACCGGAACCGAAACCGCCGGTGGAAGATGTACCACAGCGTGCACCACAGACAGGTGATGGCGTGGCAATAGGAACATGGTCAACATTATCAATTGGCGCTCTCATAATATGTGGATATCTGCTTATTAGTGGGAAGGGAAGAAGAAATGAATTCTAAATTTGTCTAAAGACGGGGCTCAGTGAAAAACTGAGCCCTATTTTTATATTTTCATTGTAATTAACTGGAAACTTTAGTATAATAAATCAAAATTAGGTAATGAGAAGAGAAGAAAGGAGAAGGTGTATGCAGAATAGTAAACTAGATACAGCATTATTTGAGATTACTCCTGAGATTTTGTATCTCGCAGATATGTGCGAGAAAAGCAATGCAATTGACAGAGATTTATATGTACAGCACAACGTAAAGAGAGGCTTGCGTGACTTGGACGGTCGCGGTGTACTTGCCGGACTTACAAATATTTCCGACGTATGTGCTTCAAGAGAGGAAAATGGAGTTCGTATTCCGATTCCGGGAAATTTGTATTATAGAGGTTACAATATTAAAGATTTGGTTAACGGCTTTTTGGACGATGGCCATTTCGGATTTGAAGAAATTGCATATCTTCTGTTGTTTGGTGAACTACCAAATGAGGGCGAATTGAAGGTGTTTGCAGATATGCTAGCTGAGAGAAGAGCCCTTCCAAAATATTTTGTCCGAGACGTAATTATGAAGGCACCGAGTCCGGATATGATGAACAGCTTATCCCGTTCCATCTTGACGCTTTATGCATATGACGAAAAAGCTGATGATACATCCATTCCAAATGTACTTCGCCAGAGCTTGAATTTGATTAGCCAGTTCCCGATGTTGATGGTATATGGATATCATGCATATAATTATAAGAAGGGTGAAGATTTGTTTATCTATGCACCGGACCCGAACAAGTCTATGGCGGAAAACATCTTGATGATGCTTCGTGAAGATAGACAGTACACACCATTAGAAGCTAAGATTTTGGATATGGCGTTAGTGCTTCACATGGACCACGGCGGTGGAAATAACTCTACATTTACCACCCACGTTGTAACATCTTCAGGAACAGATACATATTCGACCATTGCAGCAGCTATGTCATCCTTGAAAGGACCAAAACACGGTGGTGCCAATATTAAGGTTACACAGATGTTTGAAGATATGAAGGAACATGTCAAGGATTGGGCAGATGAGGACGCAGTACGTCAGTACTTGAATGATTTGCTTGATAAGAAGGCATTTGACCAAAGAGGTCTTATTTATGGTATGGGTCACGCGATTTATTCTATTTCAGACCCAAGAGCTGAGATATTCAAAGGCTTTGTAAAACAACTCGCAGTAGAAAAAGGTTGTGAAGATGAGTATGCACTCTATGAAATGGTAGAGCACATGGCACCGGAGGTCATTGCACAGAAGAGAAAGATGTACAAAGGT
>JAZOMR010000183.1:0-11364 GCA_045654105.1 Faecalimonas sp.
CCGTTTTGTGAGAGACTACTAAATCAAACTCTGCAAAGTTAAAATTATTTCTTATTTCCGGAGAGTCATCCACAAACCATGCAATGGATGAGCCTGTTCCTAGTATACACCAGATAATCATAAGACATACACTTAAGGCCAGCGCGGTTTTCGTAAATTTTCTTCTTCTCACTGTGCTGTCCCTCCCTCTGCTGTCTCATCTGTATT
Source organism: Faecalimonas sp. (assembly GCA_045654105.1). GTDB lineage: Bacteria > Bacillota > Clostridia > Lachnospirales > Lachnospiraceae > Faecalimonas. The sequence continues at coordinate 208 of JAZOMR010000183.1, forward strand.
ATCTGTGTTATGTGTTTCGTCTATCTCATTAATATATTCTGCCTGATTGTATGAAATACTGTTATCTCGACGGTGCTTTGCAATTATAACAATTATGATTACAAGCACAGAACAACCAAGTCCAATCATCCACGGCCAATAGTTTGCCCTATCTCCAGTTTGTGTCCCACCGTCATCTATCTCTTCTACCATGAATTCCCAATCGAGATATCCAACCAATTCCTGGTAGTTGTTATCCAAATCTGTTGGTACTTGAAGCACTACCGATAATTCTGCCTCTCCACCCGATGCAAGAACACCAAGTGCTCTCCACTCTGTAAGCTGCGCGGTCTGGTCCGCTGTGGCTTCAAATACGGTAGTATCAGTTACTTTTTCCACAGAAAGATTTAATTTTGATAAGAAATCTACAGAATCCTCATGTGCACCCAACGCACGCATGGAAATCTTCACGTTTTTCTTGGCATTATTTTTCACCATGATTTTCTGTGAAATCGTATCCCCCGGCATGACATCCTTGAAATTCGGAAATAAATCCGTTGGCGAATAATCACTACCCGGTTCAAAAATAAATTTCCCCGAATCACCGCTATAAATTACATTTCCATCTATTGCAAAAACAGGCATGGCAACAGTGAAAATTATTATTAAAGTCAAACATAATCTAGTCAATCTTTTCATACTGCACCATCCCTTACTCCTGTGGCCAGCCAGATGCCGTAAAAGTATCTGTGCCTTCTACTGGATTGTTTTCGCTCTGCACCGCATGGGCTACTACTGATAGCGTCAAAGTCTTGCCAAGATAACTGTTATCCACCTTGCTGCCGACAATCTCCACTTTAGTAAATACATCAGGTGTAGTTTCACCAGGCCCAACAATACCTTTGTAATAGTACCATCCGTCTGCATACTGCCAGTTACTTTCGTCAATATTCAATTTGAAACAGTCTTCTGCCGAAAGCTCCTGCGAATCCACCCCGTAAACTAGTTTCACACGCAAGTAAAATGGGTGTTCACAGACATTTTCCACACTGACTTTCTTACTCACGATATCCCCCGGCACAATGTAAACGCCTTCCTCTGGAAAGGCTGTACCTTGATCGGTAGTTTCGTGAATCATAAATTGAATATTACCGGAGGTCACAACATTGGTAGCCTTACCGACTGTGGAGTAATACGCCAGAGTAGACTGGGTGTAAAAAACAAATGCTATGGCAAAATATGCTATGGTGACAAATTTGAGTCTAAGTTTTCCCATGTGTAACCTCCTTTTGTTATTTCAAATTTGCTTGTTATTTCTGTAACCAGCAATCAAAAGGCACAATGGAGAGCTTATGCCCTTTGATTGCCGCCCAACTCCCGTAGGGAGTTGGGTGGCGTCGAAATATGCTACATCTTAATTAGAAACAAAGTTCCACGTATAAGTACCAAAACCTAAGAATGTACTCGCTGTTAGTGTTGCAGTTCCATCTTTACAAACCACTGTAGTGCCGGATGCGAGACCCCTCTCCCAGCCATTCACCTTTTGAACGCTGTCCCATTCAACCCATGTGCCATCATAAATAAGCATAGGTGTTTTAGAAATAAGGGCACCACCAATAGTAGATGCAAATGCATTGGCACCGATTTTAGTTACAGTTGAAGGAATTTCTATTCTCTGCAAGCCAGAAGTCATAGCAAACGCTTCACTGCCAATCTCCTCGACGCCATCTTTGATAATAATTGCAGTTACACCAGAGTTAAGCCAATCTCCAGAAAGATCAGTAATGACAGTTACTTGAACACCGTTAACATATCCGGGAATAGTAATTTCACCAGACAAACCATTCGCAGATTCAATAGTATAGTAATCGGGGCGACCATCGCCATCAGTATCATGAGGAGTTAACCCAATTCTGCCGTTTCCGGAGTCATATTCGTAATAGGGATATAATGTAATATCGCTTGCTATCGTAGAAGAATCACTTTCGCTAACCTCTACATATGTTATTTTGCCGTTTTTGACCTCTCGGAGTTCCCAGTGATCGAACACCAGATATTCGTCGGAACTTGAGTCAGGATCATCGACGTTATCCCAATCCAACTCGCTAAACTTAGCGCCTTTGTTGACGGTTTGGGTGGCAATTACGTTTCCGTTTTCATCAAGCCAACGAACGATGAATTTCTCTTGATACGTCGGATATAAAACAATGTCTTTATCATTATCCGCATCGATTTTACTTATCGGTTCAGAAGCGGTATTTACCCAGCCTCCGAAATCCTCTGCATAACTTTGGTCCAAAGTGCCTTTGAATTTTTCTCCAACATTTTCTACCGCTTCACCGGGCATAATATATTGTGTATCGAGAACTTTGGTGCCATCGCCGTTCATAAAGGTGATTTTATATGCGAATTTACGCGAAACTTTATACCAATCATTAACACCGTTGATAGCCTCGGTTTCGGTCACAGGAACTACTCCATAAAGAGTTTCATCAACCAATTTGATCGATTCATTATCAAAAGTGCCGTGTGGGGTGCTGGTGTTTGCAGGATTCTGGCGGTATTCAGCATTTGCAAGATACACACCCTCGTGGATTGTGATCAACGGACCGCCTGTGTAGTGATCCTTCGCGTTGAATGCTCCGTTGTTGCGATTGGTATTATCATCAGGGGTGTTATTATAGAGGAAATATCCGCCGTAAACATTGATATTACCGCCTCTTCCCGCATAAATCAAAGTGCGGTTTGAATTTTCGTTATAGTTAGCGCCACCGGGTGCCACAGAATCGCCGGCATAAGAATCTGCAATGAAAATACCACCATAGATATCCACATAGGATTTATCGTTATCATACGGCGCCCAAACAGCATAGATGGAACTTTCCATTTTGATAAAGCCGGTTCCGACACTATCGTTAATATTTAAGCTTCCCTCTTCTGCGACGTAGAATAATGCGCCGACGTCGCTATTGGAGTTATATTTATCGCCGCAGAAAACAGTAATACTATGGCCGTTCAGGTCGAGTGCAACGTTTTTTCCTTGAACCTTAACACCGTTATAATACTTTGCGTTTTCTGCATTGGGATACGCATGTTCTTTATCACGAAGGGCGCTATCCTTGGATAAATCGACTGTGATATTCTCTCCCAAAACAATATTCGCGCCATTAAATTGCATTTGCTTACGAAGGTCCCCAAAGGTTTCAACTGTAACAACATTTGCAGTAACCTCAAAGGGACTAAAGTTTGCGGTCTTAAATGTAATGGTACCCGCAACTTCATCATATACAGCGTCGCTGATCAATTCGTTCTTATGGTAGACGTTCATTGCCGCAAGTGCCTTGGGAGCGCTGATAACAACGGTCACAAGTTGAGCACCCTTAAGATCCGATTTCATATTAGTGACGTCGATATCGTATGCATAGCTTTGGGTGTTTTCATTGGAATCGATATAAGAATCGATTGCGCGAACCGTTACGGAAATGGGCTCATCGGGGTTTGCGATCGCATCCTTGGGAACGCTAACGCCGACGATTCTCTTACCTTTATGATACAATGCGTATTCTACAGTTTCTGCGCCTTCGTTCAGACGCTTGGTCTGCGATGTCAGAATGCTTTTGTCTGCAAATTCATCAAAGATGGCGCCTCCATCATACTGATTATCAAAGCTATCCGATTCGGAAGTTTGCTGGGTTGCATAAATGCGGATGTCCAAGGAACCGCCGAGGGAAAGACCCTGATATTTGTTGCCTGCTTGTTCACGCATTTTGAGTGCAAGTCCAAGATAAGAAACTTCCTTAGCCCCTAAAGTGCCGTAGGTAGTTTCCTCAATGGAGTTGATGAAGGTTCTCAAATTGCCAACACAAGTGTAACCTTCGAGATTACGGTCTGTAGGATAACCAATTTCGCTATCGCTGGAGCGAACGTAAACATCGATCACATCAGCGAGAATAGAAAGCTGATATTCGGAATAGAACTTAGCAGCCCACTTAAGTGCGAGGTTTCCTTCGTTCTCCACCCTCAAGACCTTAGTATCAATATATCCCGGTTCCCATTTTTCATAGTTGAAGATAGGAGCCTGAGAGTTTTTTAGTGAGTTCCATTCACCTGTTTCTTTGTCAAGAAGCTCAAGATCGATTTTAAGAGTACCGGATTGGATTTTGTTGCCTGCGCTGGTAACGGAATCAGTAAACCAGGCAAACGTACTACCAATCAACATACTGATGCAAAGAAGCAAAGACATAGCACTCATTATTAAAGATTTCTTTGTTTTATTCATGTCATATCCTCCTCAATCCGAGAAACAGTCCACCAACCTTCGGATCCCTGAACCGCCTCGTATCCGTCAGCTACAAAAGCAGAAGGATCAAACTCAAAGGATCCGCCATAGATAGTGATCGTGCCCTCGTCAGCAACCTGAAGCCAAGGCTTCTTACCAGAGTTGGAGCCACCCTTACCGAAGGTACCGCCATACACAACGATGCTTGCGTTATTTCCAGCATAAAGCACTCCATGTCTGTTGTAAGCACCCTCATATCTGAAGTCGCCACCATTGATGATAACTTCGGCGGTACCACCGGCATAAACAAGATAACCGATGCCATAACTGCTGTTTGGCGTTGTAGTGGTAACTTCGCCGCTATTGAATGTTACCTTACCTGCCTGGACATTAAGACCGCCTCTTTGTGCATCAAGGTCAAGGTTATTGATTTCAACCTCGCCTCCCTTGACATGGAATCCATACTTACTGCCGGTAACCTCTATTTTTAGGTTGTTGATGTAGAGCTTACCCCAGTTCTCGATAGAACCCTTCATTTCGGAAACGATAACGCCCTCACCGGTAATTTCAAGTTCACCACGATTAACTATCGCGTAGTCGGTTTCGTCTCCTCGCTCAAGTGTAGAGGTGTTCATGTTCAAAGCAAGCGATTTACCCTCGGCGAGTTCTGCATTCACATCAGTAATATGCATATTTATGATTCTACCCGAACCGCCTTCATCAAATGCCTTCAGAAGGGACTCAAGATCGTCAATATCGTGCACTCTTTCTAACGTTGCACCGGCATCGTACTGATTATTAAAGCTATCCTCTTCATAAGTGTACTGAGTAGCGAGTAGACTTACACCCAGTTCAATAGACGGCGCTTCAACACCGGGCATTGTATTGGCTTCGTTACCAACCGTTTCAGGCATAGTAAGCACAATTGCAACCACCTGAGCGGTATCCTCACCGGGAAGAATAGGCGCGTTTTTGTGAATAATAGACGTAGCATCCTTGACAGTGTTAAGAGTTACATTGCTCAAAGCACTCTCGCGGTCTCCAAACATAGTGGGCATAAGAATATTCGCGTAGTTGAAACCGTCGCTGTATTCATCCTGAACATATGTACCTATCTGAAGGTACTCAGAAAGTCTGAACTCTTCGCCGTATACGTTGGTCGATTTTTTATCGTTAGCAATATTGAAAGATAGCAGATACTTAAGCGCAAGAGAACCAGCATTAGAGACTCTTAAATACACAACCTCAGTATATCCGGGCTCATAAAGCGCACCGTCTTTGAAAATCTTGGTGTTTTCATCAACGGGAGCCCATTCATCAGACCAACTGGTTTTGTATTCAAGTACAACATCCAACATACCGGACTGAATAACATTGTTTGCACTTGTAACGCTATCTGTGAACCAAGCGAACGTACTACCAATTAGCATAGAAATGCATATAAGAAGCGATAGAGCACTCATCAGCAGAGCACGCTTGGTACTTTTAGTTTTAGTCATTACTCTAACCTCCTTTTCCAAATAATAAAGTTAATTTCTTAATAGTGCCTTTCGCCTAGGATTCAGTCCTCGGCAAGCAAAAGGTATAAGCGATTAGTATTAGCAAAGGCGCATACCCTTTGCTTGCCGCCCAACTCCCCGAAAGGGGTTAGGACGGGCTTTGTTATCCTAAGAGGATTATGATTTAATTGAAAATGTAAATACCATTACTTTCGTTTACGGTATAAGAAACGCCGTCAGCAACAGTAATAGTCGCACCAGGCGCGCTCTGCGGCCAAATACCATAGTTATTTCTGGAACTAGTGATAGAAGAACCATTGTTCACATTAACTACGGAATTGCCGTAGAAGCAACGAATTGCAATGTAGTTGCTGTGCAAAGATGCACCATTTACATTCAAAGTACCGGTGGTGTAGATGTCAACGGCATAGGTCATACCGTAACCATCAGCAGTAGCGCTACCTCCTTCGCAAACAACGTTAACGCCCTCACCAAGAGTTACCTCACCGATTTCGCGGATGTTGATAGCCGTATAGCGATAGCTTGTATTCCATGGGAAACTGTCGTTTGTCAATAAAATAGTACCATTTCCTACGATATTAAGATTACCATTTACGCTAAATAACTGAACGCTCTGAGTAGAGGTACTTTTAGCAATAATATCATGACCGTTGAGGTCAAGTTTTGATGTAACACCTTTGCCTACAGTAAATCCGGTATCAGCAACATCCATATTAATATCAGCATTCAAAAGGATATTGCCGCCGTTTGCCAGAGCCGTTTTAAGATCAGCAGCAGTATTAACAATAGTAACCTGACCCAAATTATTTGTGATACCGTCTACAGTAACGCCTGTAACATCGAAGTTAGGAGTAGTAGCACCGCTATATTCACTACCATACAGCTTGTTGTATGCGGAATATTCAACATGAGATCCATTCAATGTAACATTGGAAACCTTACCGGTCAGCTTAGTCTCTGCAGTGCCGCTATAATTACCAACCAAAGCACCGATAGATGGATTGCCATCAATACGAGTCTTGTTCAATACAACATTTTCAACGGAGTTATTGGTAAAGGTGAAGTTGGAACCAGTCTGGATAATACCGGAAACACCACCTACTGCTGCGTAACCTGTGACAGTAAGATTAGCAACCTTACAATCAGTAATTGCCTTTTTGTTATTGCACTGGTAACCTACGATACCACCTGCAAAGGAACCTGCAGAGGTGATTTCGCTGCCAGCATTAGCAATTACGGAGCAGTTATTGAAGTTAGCATTGTAACCACAACCTGCAATACCACCAACATAACCATCTGCTACAGTACCGACAACAGAAACGTCACCGGTAACGTGAATGTTTTCGAATGTACCGTTGGTAGCATAGCCAACAATGACACCGGCACAATCGGAAGCAACAATGTTTGCGTTATTAACCCCAAGGTTTTTTACGGTTGCATTGGTACTAGCATCCATATAGCCGAAGAGCCCCTTACCCCAAGAGGTAGAGTTAATCTTGAGGTTGCTGATTGTGAAGTTCTGGCCGTCAAACGTTCCCTTGAAACCTACGAACTCATCTGCATCAGCATTACCAATAGGTGTCCAGTTGATGCCATTGAGGTCGATATCGTTTGAAAGAACAACGGTTTCACCCTCATAACTGTTGCCTTCATTTACAGACTTAGCAAAGTAAATAAGCTGACCTAGTTCGCCAATTTCCCATTCACCTTCGGCATTCTTATTCATGAATGTTGCTAATGAATCATACTGGTCGCCGAAACTGTCAGACTCGTAAGTAAGCTGAGTAGCAACGACAGAAATCGAAATACCTTCAACCGTCAAGCCCTGATATTCATTGCCTGCTTCTTCTTTCATATGACCAGAAATAACGATTGCCTTGGATGTTTCACCTGCAAGTAATATACCGTTCAAATCAGCAAGAGCAATTTCGGTACCGTTAACAGTAACAGTCCATTCGATTGCTTCAAGAAGCTTTGCATCACCTGTAATACCGTTGATAGTAATTTGATATTTGAGAGCAAGATTGCCTTTGTTTACAACGAAAACCGCTTCGGTCTCGTAAGTACATCCAGGCTCCCAAAGAATAGCATCCTGAGCACGGTTATCTGCTGTTATAAACTCAATAACTTCACCTTCCATTGAGTTGCCTGCAGCATCAATTAAATCAACATCCAAAGTTCCAGATTGAATGGTGTTTCCGGCACTTGTTACATTATCTGTAAACCAAGCAAACGTTGTTCCAATAAGCATTGCCATGCAAAGAACTAATGACAACACGCTTGATAACAGTGTACGTTTTGTACTTTTTTTGTTCATGTAATTTCCCTCCTAAATAAACTAGTTAAAATGGTTGTGTTGCTTCTACGAGTGTAAATGCATCGCGTACGTTGTCAGCAGTGTTGTCTGCTTGAATAGCTTCACCTTTGATAACCATTGAAAATGCATTTGCATCAAGTGTTGCCATGTCGGCTTGAGTAAATTGTGCTGGAATGTGTACAGTTGTGAATAAAATTGCACTCCTATTTTCTTCCAATATACTATTATAGTAGAATGTATAAGTATAAGTACCATCTGCATTCTTTTCTACATCATCAGTAGCATCATGCGACCATCTGGCATCTGAATTGAAATCCAATGTTGTTGCCTCACGATAATCCCATCCATCATATAATCCGCCTTCTTTGTCCTTCAAAAGATCTGTGAAAGAAAGTTGATATTTCTCAAGAATTGTAATCAATTCTTCATCCACAGTTACTCTCATACGAACCCATTGAGCATAAGAACCTGTATTTTTTGTACTTACGCGTTTCAAAAGTTCTTCATTTGGTGTGATATCGTCATAAAGCCACTCATCCAGATTTTCACCTTCCAAACCGATTGTTTTGTCATCTGTATACTCATAAACACCGTCTTTGTCTGCGTCGATAGCTTCCATTACATCTACAGAGAAAATATCATCTGCATCTCCATCTTCACCGGCTACATGGAAGTTATTTGTTACAGAATCGCTATCACTGAACCATGCTAATGTACCGAACGATAAAATAGCAATCAAAGACACAGCTAACGATGTTACAAGCACCTTCTTCTTATTCAATTTCATCTTATTTTCCTCCTTCCCTCATGATATTTATTTCAAAATCATGCTTACCGGAATTCCAAAAAGCAAGCACGATTCTAAAACCATAATTATTTCTGCTCTATTTGCAACTCAGTTGGTACAGCTGTATCCTGTTCATCTTTTCCACGTTTGCCGATAAAATCCGGCAAGAATACAAGAAGTATCAATACAGCGCCAACTCCAACCGTGATATAAGTTCCCGGTGGATTTTGCACGAAATCAGATACATATCCAAGTAACGGGATGCTAAACTGTGGCACGCCGATTACGTTATTAAAATGAACTGGCGCAGAATCTGCAGTCTCATTTGCATCACCTTTTGTATAGAAGTACTGCTTCTCAGCATCTACTTCAATAACACGATGGGTGGCGACCACCAAATCTTCGTTCAAAACAAATGTAATTGGCATCCCCACCTTTATATCTTTCGTATTTACTTTTTTCACATAAATCAAATCGCCCACACTATATTCCGGCTCCATACTTCCTGAAATAACGTTAAACACTTGATAGCCCACCAAACGCGACCCCATAAGAAATACCGCCAACAATACGACGATCCCCACTAAAATTGAGGAAATAATATTCCATATTTTCTTCATTTTAAGTTCCTTCTTTCTAATACCGTACAAACGGAAGAAGCGATAACCAAAGTCTTCGTTTCATACGAATCCATGATTTTTGCTCTTCTCCACTCGTTCTCTTAATTTCCCCTCTAAGGTGTTTCAAGGTTCTGCGAAAGAAATGGTACCATTTCGCAAAACGATAAAGCATTCCACCTGCAAAGAGAATAAGAACGAAAACAAATAAAATCTGCTCCACTAGTCCTCACCTGTTGTCTTATCTTTTTTTGTATTTCCTTCAGTCTGCTGTGCAAGCTGTTCTTTTAAAGCCATCAGTTCTGCCATCATCTTCTGATTTTCCAAACGTTCAGCCTCTATCTCTTCCATCTGTTCTTTCTTATATCGTCTGAACAAACGAATGACATTGATTCCTTGATATAAAATCAGCAACATAAATGGAATGAAGATACATACGAAATATCCCTGTGGTGTTTTTAGGAACTGAAAAAATGTTCCCACCTTTGGGATATGTGTTTGATATTTTCCTAAAACAAACGGATATGTAACAATGGTCTCATCATTTGTATCCGTTGTTGTACCATAAGTAACAAATCCTCTTTCACCATTTGCATCAGTTGTGAGACTACGAATCTTATGGGTAACGACTTCGCCATAATTTTCTGTGTTCTGTGATATGTATGAAATGATATCTCCTTCTTTTAGTGTGGATGGGTCTACCTCTTTCACCAACACCAAATCACCTGCATCGAAATCCGTCTTACTCATGGAATCGGACAAAACAATATACGCCCTGTATCCGAATAAATGACGGTCATTTCTGTTAAAGGTACTAACGGAGATGATTGTGAAAATCATCATTCCTACTGCTGCCAGCACAAGCGCCCAGACTAATATTTTTTTGATGATGCTTACTACTTTTTTCATAAATACTCCTTATATTATCCGGCGCCGTGTGTTCCAACATGCGCCTACTTATTCAATATACGGACTGCCACGATGTATTTTACGGCGACATGCCGCACATAATTGTCCACATCCTTGAACATAATCTTCTCTCTCTTCAATTGGCGTCGTAATTGGGATTTCTGTATCTGCTCCACAAAGTACACATTTTTCGTATACTATTTTTTCCCTCTGACAGAGGTTCTTTTGTAGATATTGTAAAATTTTTCTCATGCTGTCATTCCTTTGCTGTTCTGTAACATAATTCTTATTATGTAGTGAAGTTGTGCTCGTTCTGAGCAAAAAGTTTCTCATTTAATAGCGATATAATAATACATATTTTTTGTAAATGCAAGTTTTTTTTGATAATTATTTTATTAATGTTTAAATTTAGGCACACCAAATACACCCGCGAATTTATAGAAAAGAAAAAGTCGGGGGTGTGTTTTTAGTGCGCCCATTTTTGTGTTTGAAGAGGTTTCTATCACACAAAACATTCCATGAGGTAAGGGTGCATTCATGAAGAATTCATTCTTGAGATCATCATCTACTACATAATAAGAATTATGTCAAACCATATTCTGCAAACCACTACATAATAAGAATTATGTGGTGTTTTTTATTTTCAGACAACCAGACCTAGATTTTCAATTTTCCTTCTGTGTTCCATTCCTGTTGAGATGATATATATGCGAGTGGTATCGATGCTGCCGTGACCTAATATATCTGCC
>JAZOMR010000184.1:0-5555 GCA_045654105.1 Faecalimonas sp.
AGAAGGTGGCGATACGACGGGAAATACGTCGCCGACTGAAAATCCGACACCATAGCAGTAGAGAAACCTCGAAAAATGCGCACGGTAGCATATTGCTTTTTTAAGAATCTGTGCGTATGATAGTTTTGTTAGAGGGAGGAAACAAATGTTAAATTTTGAAGAAGAATTGAAAAAATTCAAGCCTTGTCTTGAGGTGGAAGATATAGAGGAAGCAGTATATCAAGAGGATTTGACAGATATGACAGATATCTTGAAGGAACTTCAAAACAAATAATAGAGTGATGGTGAAAGAAGTGGAATATGCAAAGAAATTAGTATACCTGTCCAATCAATGGTATAACGACGGTTTGAAAAAAGCGAATATTCGAGACCTTTCAGGTGCCGCTCTCTCTTTGAAAAAAAGTCTTCAGTACAATCGAGACAACATTGCAGCCAGAAATCTGCTTGGTTTAGTTTACTATGGACGAGGAGAAATTTCAGAGGCTCTTGTAGAATGGATTATCAGTAAAAATATTAAGAGCCACGGAAATATTGCGAATTACTATATAAAGAAGGTGCAGGAGTCGAAGACAGAGCTGGAGACCATTGACCAGGCGGTGAAGAAATTTAATCAGTGTTTGGTTTATTGCCAGCAGAATGGAGAAGATCTAGCAGCGATTCAGTTGAAAAAGGTAATTTCTGCTCATCCCACCTTCCTGAAGGCATATCAGTTGTTAGCGCTTATTTATATGCAGACGGAGCAATATGCAAAGGCAAAGCAAATGATTCGAAGAGCCCATCGTTTGGATTCGACGGATGAGACAACCCTTCGTTATATGCATGAGTTAACACAGCTGTACAAGGATAAAGCAGCAAAGCTGAAAACAGATCGGGCGCAAACCGTTTCCTATAATCTGGGTAACGAGACAATTATTCAACCGGTTTCCGCAACCTTGAAAGATAATGCTGCCATACTGACAGTATTAAACATTGTGATAGGGCTCGTGGTTGGAGCTGCAGTTGTGGGATTTTTGGCGGTGCCAACCATGAAGAAAAAGATGGCGTCAAAGACCAATAAAGAAATCATTGTATACAGTGAGCAGATTGCCACCTTAGAAAGCGAGCTGGACCTTCAAACCAAGGAATTGGAGAAATATAAGGCCGAGAGTAAAGCAACTGAAGAGCAAAAAGCAATTGCACAGAGTACGCAAGAGAGCTACGAGGCTTTAATTGTTGCGATTGAGCACTACAACAAAGAAGGGTACAGCAAAAGCAAATTAGCAGATGAGCTGCTTGCAATCAACGCAGCCTCATTGGGGGCAACGGCTAAAACCCAATATGATTTGATGACAAAAGAAGTTTTTACAGAGCAGTGTAAGGACTTATTTGAAAAAGCGTCTGAAAGCTTTAAGGTTTTAAACTATACCAGAACCATTGAATGTTTGGAAAAGGTTGTAAAGATGAATGAACAATATGAAGATGGAGAGGCTCTTTACATGCTGATGGTAGGCTATCAGAAAAAAGAGCAGGCTGATAAGGCGACAGGAATCTACAATCGAATTTTAGAATTGTATCCAGATAAAGACGTTGCCAAAAAGGCAACCGAATTTATGAAACCAGCTGAGGAAACAACACAAGAGTCAACTACTCAGCCAACTGAATAAAGATTACGAAAGAGAACATGTAACGATAGGAGCGTTATATGTTCTTTTTTTGTCATAAGGGGGAGTTTTTATGAGATATGAAGTGCAGGAAAATTGTTTGACTATATTTCTGCCAAATGAACTGGATCACCACAATGCAGAGGAAATTCGAAGAAAGGCAGACCGGCTGATTGAAAAGCACCATATCAAATGTGTGATTTTTGATTTTACGGAAACAAATTTTATGGACAGTTCCGGTATCGGGGTGATTATGGGACGTTATCGCATGGTGCACTTACTTGGGGGAGAGGTATGGGCAGCCAATACAAATGACAGAATGAAAAAAATTTTAGTGATGTCTGGAGTAACAAAAATTATTCAAATTTATGAGGAGGAACACGTATGAGAGACACAAATGAAATGGAATTAGTATTTGACAGCATATCTGTAAACGAAGGATTTGCAAGGGTTGCTGTAGCCGCTTTCATGACACAACTCAATCCAACCTTGGAGGAGGTCGCAGACGTGAAGACAGCAGTGTCCGAGGCAGTTACAAATGCAATTATTCATGGCTATGAAAAAGAGGTGAAAAAGATTCGCATTCACTGTCATTTGAAAGAACAGGTGATATACATAGAAGTCCAGGATTACGGAAAGGGAATAGAAAATGTGAAGCAGGCAATGGAGCCTATGTATACTTCCAAACCGGAATTGGAGCGTTCCGGAATGGGATTTTCCTTTATGGAGGCTTTTATGGATGAAATTTCAGTGGAGTCTGAGCTGGGAAAAGGAACACTTGTAAAAATGCAGAGAAAAATAGGAAAAGGAAGGGAATTATGGACCACACAATCGCTTTGATTCAGAAGTCGCACGACGGGGATGAAAAGGCGAGGATACAATTAGTGGAGGAGAATGTAGGCTTGATTTGGTGCGTGGTAAAAAGATTTTACGGACGAGGTGTGGAGCCGGATGATTTATTTCAGATAGGAAGTATCGGGCTATTAAAAGCAATTGATAAATTTGACCTATCCTTTGATGTGAAATTCTCTACCTATGCAGTTCCCATGATTTCCGGAGAAATCAAACGTTTCTTAAGAGATGATGGGATGATTAAGGTGAGTCGATCGCTGAAGGAATTGTCTTACAAGGCACAAATGCTTCGTGAACAAATGCAAGAAAGACTGCAAAGGGATCCTACGTTAGAGGAATTAGCACAAGAATTAAATGTTGAAAAAGAAGATTTGGTCATGGCATTAGATTCGGCAAATGAGGTCGAATCCCTTTACAAACCGGTTTATCAAAAGGATGGGAACGAGATTGCCCTTATGGACAGGCTTGAAGAGAGGGAAGTACAGGAAGAAAAGATTATCAATCGCATGCTGTTAAAGCAATTGCTGGAAAGCTTAGAGAAGGAGGAAAGACAGCTTATCTACCTGCGTTATTTTGCAAATAAAACGCAGACAGAAGTAGGGAAGAAGCTGGGAATTTCACAAGTTCAGGTTTCTAGAATGGAAAAGAAAATATTAAAAACTCTGCGAGGGAAAATAGATGTATCTTTTGAAAAAAAATAGACATACTATTTTTGGAAGGAAGGTGGAGTTTATGGAAAAAGCAAAGAAAAGAGTCCGCGTATGTTTGCTATGTGTTGTCATTGTAGCAGTCGTTATGGGGATTCTTTATTATTATCACGAAATGAATGAAGACGGACTACAGGCAGAGGGTACACTTGTCAAGATAGAGCATGGAAGATGGACAACGTTATGTCAGTAAGTAACAATACATTATATATCAAAGGGGACCAAAGTGTTGAGGTCACAAAGCGGGATGTCACCTTAGGCGATTTGGTAGCGATGGAATGTAGCCAGCAGAATATAGTTTCAAAGCTCAAAACAATAAAGGTCATGAAGATACCTGAAAAGGGGCAGAAGCGGTTTGTGGTATCTATTTTGAAAATTATCGAGCTGATTCATAAGGAGTATCCCCATTTAGAGATTCAAAGCTATGGTTCGCCGGATGTGATTGTGACCTTTGAAGAACATAAAAAAAACAACCGTGTTTGGCAGTTTACTAAGGTTTTGCTTGTTTCATTGACTACATTTTTTGGCTCAGCATTTGCAATCGCAACCTTTAATAATGATTCAGGTATTTCCAGACTGTTTGAGGATATTTACAAACTGTTCATGGGTGCGCCGAAAGAGGGGTTCTCAGTCTTGGAATTAAGCTACAGTATCGGAATCATAATTGGAATACTGGTATTCTTTAATCACTTTGGAAAGAAAAAAACATCCGTAGACCCAACCCCAATTGAGGTGGAAATGCGATTGTATGAAAATGATATACAGACAACTGTTATAGCGGAGTATTCAAGAAAGGGGCAGGAGCTGGATGTTGGTGAAAGAAATACTACTGACAATTATCGGTCTTAGTGGGGGAATGATAGTGGCAGGCGGGCTGTTCGGGTTCATTGTCAGTTTAGGTGTTATATCAGATTTTGCAGACCGTACACATACCGGAAAGAAAATCAGGCTTTACGAGCGGATGCTGGCTTTTGGAGGCAGTTTGGGGAATATTTTCTACGTTTACAAGATACCTATTCCTTTGGGGACAGGATTGCTTTTGATTTTTGGACTTTTTGCAGGTGTATTTGTAGGAGGCTGGGCTATGGCACTTGAGGAAACTCTAAATGTATTCCCTATTTTTATGAGACGTGCCAAACTTGTAGGCTGCATACCATATATTATTTTAAGTCTTGCCATTGGAAAGGGAATCGGTTCCCTGATTTATTTTTGGCTTGGCTGGAAGGGATAGATTATGAATAAAGAAAAACAAGAACAATATAAGGCATATGTGGAGAAGAAAACACCAAAAAACAACGTGTATTTGAATATGATAAAGGCGTTTATTACAGGCGGCATCATCTGTGTTGTAGGTCAGGCAATCCTTGATTTTTGTAAAAGTCAGGGACTATCAGAGGAAATTGCAGGTTCATGGACTTCGCTGATTTTGGTGCTTTTGAGTGTGATATTGACCGGATTTAATATATATCCTCGCATTGCTCAATGGGGTGGTGCGGGAGCATTGGTACCGATTACAGGGTTTGCAAACTCTGTGGCTGCACCTGCCATCGAGTATCAGAAGGAAGGACAGGTTTTTGGAATCGGTTGTAAGATATTTACCATTGCAGGACCGGTAATTTTATATGGTGTATTTACCAGTTGGGTGCTGGGTGTATTGTACTGGATAACGACCATGTTTTAGGAGGTGAAGCTTATGTTAAAAGGAAAGCAAAGCATTTTATTCGATGATGCTCCCTATATCATTAGTAGTGGAAGTATTGTAGGAAAAAAAGAAGGCGAAGGACCACTTGGAAACTTATTTGACAAGGTGGAAGAAGATAATTTATTAGGGCAGGATTCATGGGAAGAAGCAGAGAGCGAGATGCAAAAAGAAGCGTGTCTGATGGCACTTGGGAAAGCCAAGTTGGACCCGCATGACGTTCGGTATCTGTTTGGCGGAGATTTGCTGCGGCAGGGAATTGCCACGTCTATGGGATTGGAGGAACTGCATATTCCATTGTTTGGCTTATATGGGGCATGTTCTACATCAGGTGAAGCTCTGGCGCTTAGCTCCATGAGTGTGGCAGCAGGCTATGGAGAATATATTTTAGCAGTCACTTCCAGCCATTTTGGAAGTGCAGAAAAGGAATTTCGTTTTCCGTTAGCCTATGCTAATCAACGCCCCTTAAGCTCCCAGTGGACAGTAACAGGAAGCGGTGCTTTTTTGGTCGGGAAACAAAAAAGTCATGTGCGGGTGGCAGGAGTCACAGTTGGAAAGATTGTGGATTTCGGGTTAAAGGACTCACAAAACATGGGTGCGTGTATGGCACCGGCAGCCTGTGATACCATTTGCAGAAATTTAGAAGACTTTGGGTAT
>JAZOMR010000185.1:0-2464 GCA_045654105.1 Faecalimonas sp.
AATTTTCTTCAACCTTATTGTCTGCTTCTTTGTCATTCGCATCATCTTTACTTTTCGAAATAACAACACCAACAACAATCGCCACAATTAATATTAAAAGGGCACCGATTGCAATCAAATTCTTGGTTCCCATAAACGCCATCCATTTTTTGATACTTTTCATTATTATATTCCTCCCAAATTGTTATTACCTTTTGCATTATAACATCTTTTCATCGGAAAATCTATACGAATTTTCTTTTTTATCAAAAAAAGGTTGCCTCTTTCTAACGAGATACTCTATAATTGTGATAGAATATTTTAAGAGGTATATCATATGGCTTTCACAGTAAAATTAGCTGACAAAATTTTTCACATAGAACACGTACATCCGGAACTTGAGGGTTTTTGCAAAGATTATCTGATAGAGGATTGCACGCCGGATTTTATGATTAGGCTTACTGAGCAAGACATCGTTTATGAAGAAGCTCATGCGACAGAACAAACCTTCTCGGCACCATATTTGGAAACATTGGCACTGCTTCGCAAGATTTCTGATATCCTGCCGGGCCACGAACGGTTCTTAATGCATGGTGCATCTATTTCTTATGAAGGGCAAGCCTTTTTATTTACCGCACCAAGCGGTACAGGCAAATCTACCCACATTCGTCTTTGGAAAAAACATATTGGCGAAAAAGTAAAGATTGTAAATGGTGATAAACCATTTATCTCATTGGACAAAAATGCAGAAGGCATCATAGAACCAATGATTTACGGAACTCCATGGGCGGGTAAAGAACGCTGGCAACGCAACTGCATGGAGCCGTTAAAAGGTATCTGTTTCGTTCAGCGCGGAACCGCAAACACAATTCGAAAGATGAACCCTGAAGAATGTGTCATGATGCTATTTAATCAAGTATACATACCGGAAGATGCGACAGCTGTCGGTCAGACATTGGAACTCCTGGATTTACTCGTCAAAAATGTTCCTTTATACCTGCTGACGTGCGACATATCGGAGGATGCTGTTCGCTGTAGTTTTGAAGCATTGACAGGATTGCCTTACTCGAATTAAGCACCTGATATAGACGCTCTACGACAAATGTTAAGGATACAAAAAGGCTCTGCCACTTACGTGGTAGAGCCTAATTTATTGGCTCTAAAATAAATGTTGGGGTGGATGATTTTAAATAATCATCTACTTCAACTTTTTTCGTTTATAATAAAAGAAAAACCTCCCAGTGCCAGTCTACCAAACAAACCACTAGGAGGTGCACAACAAATGCATAGTCATTATACCAACAAACTTTTAGATATTGAAGATGTAATCATCAAAAATATTAGGCATGCCGATACTTTTGTGAAAATTTACTTGGAAACCAAACCTCATGAACAGATTTGTCCTTGTTGTGGTGCTGCTACTAAACGTGTTCATGATTATCGTTATCAAACCATTAAGGACTTACCTTTCCAGTTGAAACATTGTTATCTAGTTTTACACAAAAGACGGTATGTGTGTAAGTGTGGAAAGCGGTTTTATGAAACCTATAGTTTCCTTCCTAGATACTTTCAGAGAACTTCTAGACTAACTGCTTTTATTGCTTCCTGTCTACACAACTCCCAAAGCATCAAGGAAACATCAAGACAAACCAATGTTTCTACTGCTACTGTAGGAAGGGTTTTGGATACGATTTCTTATTCCAGAAGGAAGTTTTCAACGGTTCTATCTATTGATGAGTTCCGCGGGAATGCTTCTACCGGAAAGTTTCAATGTATCTTAGTTGATCCGATTAAACACAAGGTACTAGATATCCTTCCGGATAGAAAACACAATCATTTAGTATCTTACTTCGCTTCCATACCAAAGGATGAACGATATCGAGTAAAGTACTTTGTTTGTGACATGTGGCGACCATACGTTGAAATGGCTTATACATACTTTCCAAATGCTGAAGTCATTATTGATAAATATCACTTCACCAGGCAAACAACATGGGCTATTGAAGGTGTACGAAAAAGATTACAAAAGACAATGCCTGCCAATCTGCGAAAGTATTATAAACGAAGCAGAACTTTGATTTTAACTCGATACCACAAACTCAAAGGTGAAGCCAAAGCAGCTTGCAATTTAATGCTTCTATACAATGATGACTTGCGGAGAGCTCATTACTTAAAAGAGAAATTTTATGAAATCTGTCAGAATTCCAAATATTCTGAACAGCGAAAAGACTTTTTTGATTGGATTAAAATGGCCGAATCTTCTGGCTTAAAAGAATTCGAGAAAGTTGCCCGAACCTATCGGACATGGTCAAAAGAAATCCTGAATGCTTTTAAATATTCACACATAACAAATGGTCCAACCGAAGGTTTTAATAATAAAATAAAAGTTCTGAAACGTACATCATATGGAATTAGGAACTTCCAACGTCTCAGAACCCGTATTTTTCTTGTAACTAATTAATTTCAAAAGACTGGCACTTGAAGG
>JAZOMR010000186.1:0-2205 GCA_045654105.1 Faecalimonas sp.
GGTATGTGACAGAATATATATAGAAATGATTTCAGAGAATAGAAAAGAAGTTATTGAAGGAATGCTAACGAAAGAGCAGAAGCAATTCATGAAGCAGATGAAGAAATTTCCGTCAGTGTTAAGGACAGAGTATGTACTTGCACTTCTACTTGATAAGGATGAAGCGAAGGCAGACCAAATCAAAGTTCTATTTGAAAAATGTGCAAAAACGTATCCGTATCAGAATGATATTGTATCGGAACGAGAATTGTTGAACATTGCGGAAAACAAGTTGATGTGTCCGATGGATTCAGAATAAAATCTGAGTTCATCGGATTTTTATGATTTTACTAATTTTTGTAACGTTTGTTGTTTTAGATTGTCTAATATATGACAGAACAAAATCCATGGAAATTATTCTGAAAGGCAGGTGAGAATGTGCGTAAAGATAATAAAAAGCAGGACATATCAGAAGCAGTTCTGTGCGCTGAATATGAAGCGGTATATCGTTATGCCCTTTCTCTATGTCGAGATGATACGGAAGCACAAGATATTACGCAGGAAACATTTCTTAGGGCAATGAAATCAGTAGGAAACTTTGCAGGGAATAGCAGTCTATACACTTGGCTCTGTGCGATTGCAAAGAACCTGTGGCTAAATAACTGTAAAAAGTATGGTCGTGAAGTAATGCCTGAAGGTATCGTTGTTACAGACAATACAAGCGTGGAACCATTGGTACAAAAAATTCTTGATAAGGAAACCACGATTGAGATTCACAGAGTCTTACATAATCTTCAAGAACCTTACAAAGAAGTTTTCTCATTGCGTGTGTTCGGACAACTTTCTTTTTCGGATATTGCAGGATTGTTTTCTAAAACAGAAAGTTGGGCGAGGGTAACCTATCATCGGGCAAGAAAAATGATTGAAGAGAGATTAAGAAAGGACGGGTATTATGAATAGACAAAAATTGGATTGTGATATTGTTAGTGATTTATTACCTTTGTACCATGATGGAGTGGTGAAGAAAACGACTGCAGAAGCCATAAAGGAACATTTGGAAAGCTGTGATATATGTAGACAAGAATATGAGGCACTATTCTCTGATTTAGATTTGGAAGTTGGAGAGGTTCATACTAAGAAAAAGTTTTCAGATATGATGCGCTCATTCAAGAGAAAGAGAATTATTCTGTCTGCCGTTGCCGTTATTTTGATATGTGCCATGATTATAGGCGGATATAACTTCGCTACAAGCGCTTGTATAATGAACCTTCCAGGGGAAGATATTACTGTTCACTATGCGTATCGCTATAAAACAGATGAAGGATACAAGATGTTTGTTTTATATTCCCATCCATATAACGGTCGTAGCATGGGTGATATTTCTGTTCAAGAAACAGAAGGTGAAAGCATTCTCCAGATGAACATTAAAAGACCGTTATTATTCAAAATGCCGGAGGGTGTAAGTGTAAGTGACAGGGAAGATATTTGGCGTTTTGAATGTGGTTATGAGAGCGGTGATAATGGTGGTAGGGTCTATGTGGATTTCGATAAAGTAGAATTTGCCGGCAAGGTGATATGGACGAAGGAGAAGAATGCAGACGACGAGATACCGGACTATGTATATGCCATTGAAAAACTACATGAAGGCGATGTTGATTTTTTGAGTTATTCAGTAAGTTTAGAAGAAGGTACTATATCAGTTGGATATGGTGATGGAACGTACACTAAGTGGAAACTGGATGGCACACTTCTTTATGACGGCAATTCAAACTAAGAATAATGTCTTTCAAGAAGAATCCGATGCATTCTAGCGAACTGAGTGCATCGGATTTCTTGTTGCCATTTTTATGAGAGGAGGAGAAATTTATGTAAACGATGTCTCGTAATTGTTAGGCGAAGCCCAACAGCCGTAAATAAATACTTAAGTCCAGCCGCCGTCTTCATTTGATAATTTCATTATATATAGCAACTGTGATTAAACTATGTCTAAAAAAAGAAAGCTTTCTAAAATCTATGAAGAATTTATGATGAAAGCCTTATGATAACGCATCATCCAGTTCAATTAGTACTTCAGGATGCTTTATGATCTTGCGGAAGGAATTGCGCTCTATCTGTGGTATTCTGTTGAAGGTAACGCCAATTTCCTTTGCTGTCTGTGCATTCTTTAAGAGCGTGCCGGTAAATATTCCCCATTTTAGAGAGAGCATTTCAAACTCCCGGAGCGTA
>JAZOMR010000187.1:0-1735 GCA_045654105.1 Faecalimonas sp.
CAAGTCTTGTCTGTGCGGGACTTTCTATCTTCCTGTTCTATGGTTGTAAAGGCGCAACAAACGGCACTTTGTTACTTACAAAGAAGATTTTCTTGGGAATAAAAAGAAGTTTTCTGAAAAAGGAGGAAGCATAATGAGAAACTCAACGAAAATATGGCTTATAATAGCTACTTCCCTTGTGGCTCTTGGTTGCATCATATTCTCAGTAGCAATGACAAAAATTCATTGGGATTTTACAAAATTAAGCACTGTAAAATATGAAACCAACACTCAGGGGTTACCTGTGAAGATGATATAGTGATCAATGTTTCCACTGGCAAAGCAAACCTAACCGATATCAAATGCAAAAGCTTCATATCAGACGGAAGCACCGGCGATATTTCTTTGAAAAATGTGATTGCCACAGAAAAATTTTCTATTGAAAGAAGCACGGGCGATGTGAAGTTTGACGCTTGCGATGCCACTGAGATTTGGGTCGAAACTGATACAGGAGATGTAACTGGCAAATTGCTCTCAGAAAAGATTTTCATCACCGAAACTTCGACAGGGGATGTCAATGTTCCTAAATCAACAAACGGCGGGAAATGTGAGATTACAACCTCAACCGGTGATATTCATATAAAATAGAATGAGCCTATCCTGTGGACCAGGATAGGCATTTTTATTTAATTTCCACACCACCAAACATACAAATGCCACCTATATAAATGGTTGGAGCATCCTTTGTGGAAGATGTTTTATTAGATATACCTCCAAAAATACAGTTGGAATTAACCTTTACATTAACATTGCTAGGAACTAGAATATCAACTCCTCCAAATATCGCTGATACGCGAATAGCACAATCATTATGTATAATCGCATTTCTCAAGTCGCACTCCACACCGCCAAAGACTGCCGTAAGTTCAGCACCTTCAAACACTTCTCCGTTATAGTTCACATCACATCCTGAAAAAACTGCACATCCAACCTTTGGATTCTTACCTGACTGTTTCATTGTTTTCATAATGTCATTCGCTTTGCTACCAAATAGTCCATTGAAAATCATTTTAAAACCAATGAGAATGATAATGACTGGTACAAGAAGTTTCCAAAGCCAATCAAAACTCAATATATCCTGACAAGCCAACAAGAGAAACACACCAATTGCAAGCCCAATAAGATTCCCCATTTTATCATGTTCAGTAAAAAATCCGATAGCACAAGGAACTATAATAAACAGTGTCCACCATCCATCAAAAAAAATATCAATATCTGTAATGTCCATTGCATTCAATGCGAATATAGCTCCTATTACTATCAATACCAATCCCCAAATAATACTACTACTTTTTTTCATCTTTTTCATCCTTTCCTCATAGGTGATTCCTACATCTATCACAATATCAGCAATTTCTCCACATCATTCGAAAGGGTATCCTTTTGAATATGCACCTTAATCTCGTTAGATATTGCATTGGTTTTCAGGTGCATAACAAAACGTTTTTAGTAAACCCACCATAGTAAGCTGTGATTTTATCATTGTTTATAGCCAAACCATTAGTTTGATAGCTAGTTCCATATGTATTTTCCTCCAAACTATCTTATTCGTCCATTCCGTCTAAATCTTCCGCATTAATATTCAGCGTATTGATGGTACGACGTTTCATTCTCTGCTCGTCAGATGCCTGCAGTAGAAACTCTTTAACCACACTTCCATTTTTTATATGTTTCAGCTCAATGATTGGATCTGTTG
>JAZOMR010000188.1:0-2905 GCA_045654105.1 Faecalimonas sp.
GTGTATTATACACCAATCCAACTGAAATTGCCAGTGGATTTTGAAAGAATTATAAAAATAAATGATCCGGTATACTCTTTTAGTGAAGTCATGGCCCGTATTGACCTAAATAATTATTTCGTAGAGAAAGGTTACGAAACAGGTCGCCCCAAATATGACCGTGTGAAGCTGTTAAAGATTGTACTGTTTGCTTTTATGGAGCACGGCTATTGCTCTGTTCGCCAGATCCAAAAGCTGTGCGAAACGGATATTCGTTTCATGTGGCTTTTAGATGATGAAGAAGCTCCCAGCCATATGACGATTCAAAACTTCATTCATGACGAGCTGAGACTTAGTCTGGAAGAAATCTTCAATGACATCAACAGCTTTATTTTCGAAGAAGAATCGGTAGATCTGACTCATGTATATATTGATGGAACAAAGATCGAAGCAAACGCCAACAAGTACACTTGGGTATGGAAAAAGAGCTGTATTAAGAGCCGTAACAATGTCTATTTCAAGTTGAATGGTTTCATAGCTGAAATGAATGAAGACATGACGATATACAGAAAAGCTGTATTTGAGACTCGTCAAGAATACAGTATTGAGTATGTGGAATATATTCTTAAAAGTTACTTGGACGCAGTAGGAATGACAAAGGAAGAGTTTGTCCATGGCTCCGGCAAGCGTAAGACATTACAACAAAAGCGTTATGAAAAAGTAGAGGATTGCTGTAAGAAATTAAAAAGCTATGCACAGAAGATCTCGACTTGTGGAGATCACAGAAACAGTTATTCCAAAACGGATCATGATGCTACCTTTATGCGTTTTAAAAAGGACCATATGCAGAATGACCAGTTATTGCCCGGATATAATCTGCAAGTAGCAATCTGTGACGAGTATATTGCTTTCTACGGAGTATTCCCATATGCCTCGGATATGGATTGTTTCCAACCTCTTATGGAAGGATTCAAAAAGTGTTACGGCTTTTATCCTCTCTATCCTGTTGCCGATGCAGGATATGGTAGCTTCAACAACTACCTTTACTGTCAGGAACATGGCATGGAGAAGTATATGAAGTTTACCATGTACGAAAAAGAAACAAAAGACAAGAAATACCGGGATAATCCCTACAGAGCTTGCAATTTCCCCATAGACGAGGATGGAGATATGGTCTGCCCCAATGGCAAGAAGTTCCATTTTTTGAGATCCAGGCCGGTCAAAGGTAACCGGTATGGCAGAACGGAAGAATTCTACCAATGTGAGGACTGCTCCGGTTGTACTCATAAAGAGAACTGCTTCAAAGCCAACGGCAACCGTGTTGTGCGAATCAACGAGGAACTGAGTGCATTTCACAGAGAGGTTCTGGAGAACCTAAATTCTCTCCATGGTGCTTTGCTGCGCATGAACAGAAGTATTCAAGCAGAGGGAGCCTTTGGTGAGATTAAGTGGAACAAGGGCTACAAGCGACTATACCGCCGTGGAATAGAGGGCGTAATTTTAGAGTTAGGTCTAATATCCTGTGGTTTTAATCTCCACAAGTTCCATTTAAAACGGTCAGCAGTTCTGTTAGTGGCCTAATTGCACAACAAAATCTATTGCGAAACACTCCCTAAAATTTTATTGCTAAAGGGAGTGACTTTAGTGCGCTCAAAAGCGGATAAATTCATAAGATTTCTGTTCAAATCCCCTGCATTTTAGCACATTACACGATCTTGAATAAATTTTTCCTAACAACGGTCAACGGCGAGCCTCATTGAAGAGACTCGCCGTCTTGTTTTAGCTGTTTTTTTACAGCCCCCATTTTCTGTTCATCTCACTTAGCCTTTAGAAAATAAATCAGCCCGTAGACAACACTTGCACTTACACCATAGACGATGACCGGGCCGGCGATGGTGAACATTTTGGCTGCGGTGCCGAGGATGAAGCCTTCTGCTTGTGTCAACTTAGGACCCATATATTCGTGTTCTGTTAGGACCCAATTTAGAAAAATATTTACATAAAAACGGCTGTGTGGTATAATGAAATAAAGTGAGGTGGCACTTATGAAAGAAATCAAAATATCTATTCCCGAGTATGATAATGGTCTCGAATTTGTATGGGAAGAGAATTTTAAGATTAAAACATCCGCAGCATTTGATTCATTGACTATTGAGGCAAACCGAGAGGGTTTAATTTCTTTAGCGCGACATCTTTTACATTTGGCACAGGATGATGTACCAAACGGCTGCCACTTCCACTTGGATGAATATAATTCGTTAGAAGACGGATCGTTAGAACTGATAATCTCCAAAAACGAGGAACTATAATATGGCAGAAGTTCTTTTCCCAAAACGAAAACAAATCCGCATTGAAGATTACGATTATTCCACTCCCGGTGCGTATTTCATTACGGTCTGCACCTCAAATCGGGAGAACATCTTCTGGAACGGTGTAGGGGCGGATATTATCCGCCCGGAAAATATGCCGCTATCCACCGTAGGCAAGATCGCGGAACAAGGTGTTTTACAGATAGCGGAGCATTACGAAAATGTGGTTGTTGACAAATACTGTATCATGCCTGATCACGTACATATGATTCTGCGTATCGAATCGGACATTGACGGGCGGATGATATCCGCCCCTACGGTGTCAACGATAATTGGTTCGATGAAACGGTGGGTTTCCAAGCAAATCGGCAAACCCATCTGGCAGAAGTCCTTTTATGACCACGGGATACGGAATCAGCGGGATTACGATGAAATTTGGGAATATATTGAAAACAATCCGTTGAAATATGCGTTGAAAAAAGGGGCTGTAAAAAAAGTCCCATAAAAAAGCAGGCTGTGCCGAAAGGTACAGCCTGCGAATTTTTTATAGAAGAAGGGCTGATTCTGTAGAAAAATCAGCCCTTTGGTGTTATAATTTAACTGCGATGAAAAACAAC
>JAZOMR010000189.1:0-4894 GCA_045654105.1 Faecalimonas sp.
GGACACAAACTTCCAAAAACGGACAATAATTCCAAAAAACACCCAATAAACATGCCATTTTTTTAAATTTTGGTCTTGAAAAAGTATTTTTCTCCTTCTCTGCTCTATAATATGCCCGCAACATCATTATTCTCGACAAGCGCAGTATATACGTTTATAATAAGAACCATAATGATACAACCTATTGGATAAACGGGAGGTTCCCATGAACCAAAACTTTTTACAACGGATAGAAATCGACTGGAATCTGATTCCTTATGGAAGCTATTTACATAAAATTGACGCAATACGAGAAATTGAATCATTAAACTTCGATTCACCCGTGACTTTTTTTGTAGGGGAAAACGGTACCGGTAAATCAACTCTCATTGAGGCGATTGCCGTCGCTTATGGTTTTAACGCCGAAGGCGGTTCGTTAAATTACCATTTTTCAACCTATGACAGTCACTCGGACCTTTGCACCGCACTGAAAATAACCAAAGGGTTCCGCAAACCTGAATGGAGTTATTTTCTTAGGGCAGAAAGTTTTTATAATGTGGCTACTCAAACAGAAAAATACCGAGACTATGTCCCGGAGGAAGTTTATTACAGAAGATATGGCGGGAAAGCTCTGCACAATCAATCACACGGAGAAAGTTTCTTGGCTCTTGCACAGGCAAACTTCATGGAAAACGGATTATATATCTTAGATGAACCGGAGGCAGCACTCTCACCGCAAAGGCAGTTGACATTACTTATGGAAATACATCAGTTGTCGCAACAAGGTGCCCAGTTTATAATTGCCAGCCACTCTCCTATTCTTTTAGGCGTACCAGGTGCGAAAATACTGTCATTTGACGACAACCACATACATCCGATAGAATATACGGAAACGGAGAGCTATCAGGTTACGGAAATGTTTATTAACAACAGAGAGTATTTGCTGAAGCGACTGCTTTCTACACAGACTGAAGATTAAGAGGTAAATTATGCAAAACAGATACTCTGGAGACGTCGGGGATTTTGGGAAACTTGGACTTCTCCGCTTTTTAGAAAAACAAGGATTGAAAATCGGCGTTAATTGGTATTTAACAGACGACGAAACCCATAATGCTGACGGAAAGTTTATTGAGTACACATCAAATAAGGCATTTGCAGAATGTGATGATGAACTCCTACACACCCTTTCCGACATCATCACTAATGGGAGACGTTCTGTCAGTGCGCTGGAAGAAAAAAACCTACTTACAAAGGCTTTATATTACTCCGAAAAAATAGAATGTCCTTCACGTCAAATCAAAGAAGCACGTGGCGTATGGCACAAGGATGCGCTCACATACTTTTCAGATAGCGACATAGTATTTCTAGACCCGGACAATGGATTACTAACAAAAAGTATATCAAAAGGAAGTATAAAAAGTATCAAATATGTTTTTTCAGAGGAAATAATAGACTATTACCTGCTGGGTCACTCAGTTGTTTTCTACAACCACAGAACACACGAGAAAGAAGACATATATCTTAAACGCTTCTACTCTTTATTTCAAAGCGAAGAACTGCAAGATGCGAAAAAGAGGATTCTGACCTTCTGCAGATATTCATTAAGAGACTATGTTTTTATAGTACAGCCTAAGCACAGTGCCATCATAAACCAATCTCTTCAAGATTTTTTAGAAACTAACTGGAAAAGGCATTTTAAATGTATATTATAAAATCTATAGAAAGGTGTTTTTATTGTGAAATTCAAAACGGAATTAAGTGGTATAACACTACCACCCACTTATATCAGAAACAACAAAGAATGTTTTTTAGATCCATATAGGAAAAGACTTATTGAAATCACTCCCGAAGAAATCGTAAGGCAACGGATTGCTAGATTTTATGAAACTGTTTTAGGAGTACCGAAGGAATCGATTTCCCTCGAAGTACCAATGTCACATTACGCAAAAGGAACTAAAGGACGTGCCGATATAATCATTCACGATCCTGATGCAGAATTTCCTCTAGCTGTTATCGAATGTAAAAACAATGACATCTTACTAACAGATAATGTATATGAACAGGCGATGAAATACAGCAATATAGTTCTATCAGATTACTATATCATTACTAATGGAATTGACATTGAAATTGCAAAATATGATGAGTCTGAAGATGTCTATCGGTTACTAGACAACATCTTAACCTATCAAGAAATGAAATGTGGTAATGGGATAGAAAAAACTTTTGATAATCCATGCACAAGATTTTCATTGGATGAGCTTAACGACATGGAAAAACTGACAGAATATAATAATTCTTCCTTTTGGATTTTTGGCGAAGATACTCCGGACCATCTCCGTTCATTTAGTACGAATTTCTTTCAGGCACTTATGGATACAGAACACTGTCTGCCCAAAAAAGATTTTAAGAATTTCCGTATTTTGGAGGACTTGGGCATTCGTTTCATGGATTATTCAAATGGTGGTGCCGGTCACTATATTGGGGACTATCGCTCTTTCCTCATAGAAGATAAGAATAAGAACTGTCAGATTATCAGTTTTGGACTTTTTGGCACAACAAAAGAACTTGCTTCAGATAAAGGACAAAAAAGAAACAGCTATACTACCTTTAACATAGCCATAGACAAATATAAAGTAAGCCACAATATTTTACAGTACAACATTGACAAATATGTAAGCATTGGCGGCAAAGAGCTTTCTTTTCTGCATGATGGCCGGATTAGCAGCAAGTCATCTGAGGAATTACGAAACTATGTCAGTCAAAATTCTGAATTACTTTCTCTTACAAATGGGCGCTTAAATCTAGGCACATTGTATACTAATCAATTACTATACTTAGATGCTGAAGATGTTAGCCAACTTATTTATCGATTCATCGAATATGCGCTTATCCGGGAAGAATTTAGACACCAAAATAAATAAAGATATATGGGAGGAAAATTAAATGGCATATTCCTTATTAGCACACCTTTATCCGTACATAAAAGGTTCGCAAGAAGATATCGCAACATACTCGTTACAATACTTATTATCTAATTCAACACACCTAAATGCTGCCTTTACAAAGTACATGGCAGATTACATGGATATTGAATTGGAAGAGACTCTTCAATATCAGTGCCAAGTGACCGGCGAAAGCGAACAACAAGAACGTCCAGACATGGTCGGCTTTGACAGTAATGGTAAAGAATCCGTTTTGTGCGAAATGAAATTCTACGCAACTCTCACATCTAACCAGCCGGCTACTTACTTGCAAAGGCTCAAAAAAGAAAATGGAAAAGGACTGATGTTTGTGTGTCCGAAGGCTAGACGTACAAACTTGTGGGCTAAATTAAAAGAACTCTGTAAGGACATGTCAATAACAACAATAAACGAACACTGTATTGATACCGACGGAGTTCGCTTGGCTATTATTACCTGGGGTGAAATCATTGACCTTCTCAAACAAGTAGCCTCGTCTGTTGATGTTTCATTTACACCGGATATTCTTCAACTTGAAGGTTACTGTAACCAGCTAGATAGCGATGCCTTTATTCCTTTTTCTTCAGAAGACCTATCCGCAGAAACGGCTAAAAAAGGAGAGCGTTACTATCAAGTAGTGGATGAAATAATTGAGTTGCTGAGTGCAGATAACAATCTTGAAACATCAAGAAAGGGATTGAAAGCAACGGGCTACAGAAAAGGATATACTAGAAGTCTATATATTGATGAATTTACTGTCACAATTAATTATGACAGAGATATGTGGAAAAATCCGAAAACTTTAGAATGTCCGTTTTGGATTGCATTCCGAGATCATGAATGGCAGCAAACAGAACCTATTTGCGAAAAACTTAAATTATTCCCTGAATATCACAAAGAGTATTTTTGGAACATGACATTTCTTCCTCTCATTCCTTTACAGAATGCTACCTTTTCAGAAGTTTGTGAGGATATCAAGGAGCAGATTTCAAAATATCTACAACTGATTAGGGAAAAATAATATTAAACAAATTTGAATTTTGTTGTGACATTATAGGAAGGAATGAACATTAATTGGTTATATTATTTGTAATAATTGGATTGGTTGGTTTCTACTTTTACAGAGAGTATAAAGAGAAAAAAATCATTAAAAAAACATATTATGATCCGCAGGGAAAAAGGCAAAGAGAAAATCTGAAATGGGAGAATAAAGGCTTTTATATAGGTCGAGTCAATACAATAGAAAAGCGCAAACTCAAGAGATTGCAGCAGGTAGATTTTCATAAAATGTCTGGAATTGAATTTGAAGAATATTGTATGGATTTGTTATCATGTTTAGGATATACAGATATAAAAGAAACAAACATTACTGGAGATTATGGGGTAGATATTTTGGCTAAAAAGAGAGGAGAACTGTATGGTTTTCAATGTAAATGCTACAGTTATCCCGTTGGTATCAAAGCTGTTCAAGAAATTGTAAGTGGCATTCAATTTTATAAGTGTGACAAGGCAGTGGTAATCACAAATTCTACTTTTACTAAAGCAGCTGAAAGACTGTCTAGGAGTACTAAGGTTGAATTGTGGGATGGAATTATAATCAATAAACATATTAAGTCCTTAAAACCAAAGGAAGAATCTGCAAATTATTATACAGCAAAACAGAAACTAGTTATGAGATTGTTAATTACGTTAAATAATCGAAAAAATGAATTGCAATAAAACAGCTAATTTACAATCTCAAGGTGCAACACACACGAAAAATTCAGTTTCTCGGAGCGTCAAATTCCAAGTTGTATACTCTCACAAAAAACAAAAAATGCCGTATACAGACCACACAAGGTCCATATACGGCAATTTTTTATTCTGCCACCGGCATTACTGTAATGATGTTTGGATCATCTTCATGCTGGCGAATAATAACCGGCAATTTGTCTCCGGCTGTTTCTACAATA
>JAZOMR010000190.1:0-4747 GCA_045654105.1 Faecalimonas sp.
TCGGTTTGATATTGTTGTATTTTAAAATTGAATTTCAATTCTAGTTCCTCCAAAAATACCTAAAAAATGGTTATGTCAGTTTCAAATTCAGACAAGAATCTCATCTTATTAAAATTAGGAAAATCCTTTGTCTCTAAAGTAATTGTTTTTTTGCATTCTCTATTTTGGAATACGAATTTAATATTTTTAATATCATCAATACTTCCTATCGTAGAGTCTACAAGCATAATTTCGAAGATTCTTACATTGTCTTGTTCACATATAATTTCCTTATGTAAATTGAAATTATAATCTGTCGGCAATATAAATTTAAAATCCTTGTTGTCTTTGTTAATTGTCAAATCACCATCTGTAATGATTGCTTTAGATATAGTCCCACTGTTTAATTGTGCTGTTATTTCCTGAGTCTCTACAAAAAATGATCTGTATGGAACAAACAGGTTGACCGCTAATAATAACAGTGTCCCTTTTCTGCTCTCAGAATCATCAAAGTTATGCACCGTCGCATCTGTAATTATATTATAATCAACCACGTTAGCGTAGATTTTTCTATTCTTTGTTTTGAAATACTCTAATACCAAAGGGACTAATGCAACAACAATTGCTAATATAGAAAGCATTTCGTCCCAATGATTTTTTAGAAACTCTAACATTACAACACCTTCCTCACTGTACTTGGACTATATGTTGCAAAAATTTGTTCAAAGTTTGCCGCAACACTATCACTTGCCATTGCACTATCACGCATTACAAAATAATATGGCTTTTGTTGTGCAATAGTTTTAATGGTTTCTTCATTTACATTGACATCAAAGCAAGCAATCAAAAAATTATCTGCAACATTAAACACTTTCTTACCTGCAATAACTCTTTCTTCAATTTTACTCGAAAGAAGCACACCTAGGTCTAGCATAACCTGAAACAACAAATCTTCTGGTGTTCTGTCTTCTTTAATATTGTCAGTTAGCAAACTAAACAAATCAGATTGATATTCTGACGGATTATAATAAACATCCTTCATGTTTGAACTATCAACTTTTAGTACTCGGAAACCAGTATCTAAATTCTGTGTTATTAAAGGATTTTCTTCCTTAATTTTATTTCCGGCACGACGAATACGTTCTTTGCCGATTTCACATATTGTCTTATAACCCATCTTGTACGCTTCATTTTTCTCATCAATTTCTTCAGGGAGCTGAACCATAATAAACATACGGTTTCCACAAGTTTCAGCGTTCAACTGCATTACTGCGTGAGCGGTTGTGGCAGAGCCACTGAAAAAATCAAGAACTATAGTATCACTATCGGTTGAACATTCCAAAAACAACTTAATAAGTTCTACAGGTTTTGGATTTTCAAACGTGTCTTTTTTCCCAAAAAGGCCGGTTAGTATATTGGAACCATCTCCTGTGTTCGCAAGATTATACAGGATGCTTCTTTCTTTGATGATTTTTGATTGGTTGGCATAATACTCTTTTTCGTATGGTATCCAGCCGTTAACCTTTTTTTCCCAATGAACAAGATTGTTGTCTATCAACTCATTCATTCTTGGAACACCAACTCTCCATCTACCATCTCCACCATCGGGTGCAATAGGATAACAATCGGTTCCATCGGGCGCTGTAACGGGAAAATACATTGAGGGTCTGTCTTCACGGCGCGCTGTGTTACCCCATTTTGCCAACTTTGTTATCTTAAATTTACCCTTGTCATCGGTCTTGTTATATTCATCCTCACTTCGCTTTTCGACCTTATCAATCCAAATGAACTTATCACTTTTTCGATAGACCAAGATATATTCATGTTCTATCACAAATGCTTCCTTGGCTTGCCCACCACCATCTTTTTTTCTCCATATGAATGTACCTACAAGATTTAATTTACCAAAAATTTCGTTACATACTTTTTTTGAATTTTCTACCTCATTTTCGTCAATGGAAATAAAAATGACGCCATCATCACGAAGCAAATCTTTGGCAAGTATTAACCTTGGATAAATCATATTCAGCCAGTCGGTATGAAACCGCCCGTTACTGTCGGTATTTTGGACAAGTCTATTGCCTTCTTCATCAAACTGTCCGCTGTTAGCAAGGTAGTCCTGAGCACTTTCTGTAAAGTCATCGTTGTAAACGAAATCGTGCCCTGTGTTATAAGGAGGGTCAATATAGATAACCTTAATCTTTCCAAGATAGGTTTCCTGCAGAAGCTTCAATACATCCAGATTGTCGCCCTCAATGTATAGGTTTTCGGTAGTGTCAAAATCAACACTTTCTTCTCGACATGGACGTAATGTTTTTGCTATTGCCGAATGTGCCAATAAAATAGATTTCTTTTTGTCTGGCCAAATGAACTGGTAGCGTTCCTCATTGCCTTCAACGACTTTGCAAGAAATCTCCTGCATAAGTACTTCTTTATCAATAGCACGAACGACTTGGCCATTTTCATCGATAGTTTCAGTTACTGCATTCGGAAACATTGCTGCTAATTTTACAAAGTTCTCATCAGCCTTATTAGGCGTATGCATTTTTAATTTATCCATTTTTTATTTCCTCCGTTTTCCAAAAGCGATATATTGGGTATTCTCTGAAATTATTTTGTTCTTCCTCTGTTAGTTTTTCAAAGTGTATCTGAGCAGCCCGCTGTTGTTCCAACAACAAATATGCACCAACAATACAATCTTCTCGCGTTTCTTTGCTTTCTACCATTTTGTATAATTCATCTATTTCATTAATATTGAAATCTCGACTTCTTTTAACAGTTTGCAATCTATTCAGTATTCTTATCTGATAGTCCAATTCTTCATCAGTAGCTTCTGAAATCCAATTACTGAAATCCTCACATACTTTCAAAATCTTAGTTTTTCTTGTGCCTTCCGCCCTATCATATGCACTTAATAATTCAAGCAAAAACCAATTTGCTCTATTAAATGTTTCATAATGATGTTCTGGCTTTTGAAAAGATGGAAGCAACACATCAAAATTCATATTACTAAGCGTAAGGAAATCATTGGTATGCAAAATGCAATACTGTGAAATCGGCAACATCTCTCCTTCACTATCTTCAAATACAACCGAAACATCTGTTTTAAAAAAATCATATATCTCATATTTTCCTGTTTCTTCACATTTTTTCAAACAAATTACGAATCGCAGTTTTCCTACTTTCATACACGAAACCGGTGGCAAATCCTCTTTTAGTCCTTCGACCGGCTCTTTATCTATAAATGCTGTTATCAAACGATTAAGATTTCTCCAATCCTCATCGTTCATATCATTAATATCTATGTCGTCCGAACAACCTAACATATCAAGAAGTTTTACAATATCTTTTGCTAATTTAAGATGCTCTTTCTCTTCCTCAATATTAAAATTTGTAGAATCCAAACCTTTGTAATCAAATGGTATCTTAACATCATTTACATTAAAGTACCCGTTTTCCATATATGCAAGCATAAACTCCAGGTCTTGTGCCAACACTCTAATTTTATCAGAGTTTTTGTAATTTATTTTACATGATTGGTCTTGTTCCACAAATTTCATCTTGAAGCTTTCCCCATAACACAAGGTAACAGCTTTTGCATTTTTGACAATTCTATACTCCTTATAGAAAAGCTTATCCTTAATGGTTATTCTCGCATCTACAACCTCCTCAGTATGAACACCTTGAGGTATCATTTCAATTGGTTGTGGAATTGAACAACCTTTAATCTTTGCATACACATAGACCTCATTCTTTATAAGTGCCATTTGCGGATCTGTAATTCCAACACCTGAAATTGGGATAACTATATTTTCTAAAACTCCTTGTTCTTGTAATTCTTCCAATGATAGTAGCTTTCCTTCTTTAAAACTGGCTTGTTTCTGACAGTTCTGTAAACAATTTAGAAAGATTGTTGCTTTCTTATTATTATCGTCTGGAAACTCCCTTAAATGTACCGTTTTACTGTCTTGCTCTTTTGCTTCGTCTAAAAGTCGTCTTAATTTAATCGGAGTAAGTTCTGCATAATATATTTTGTTTGTCATACCACAGTTCCCAATATATACAACAAAAAGCACACAACCACCATCATAAAGATAATTTCGCAAATCTACCGTTGACATGGAAAATGAAATTTCTTCTTTTGAATGGTCATCACATTCAGTTCCTTTAACCTGAACAGGCATTCTCCCTTCTAGGTTTGCTTTCTTTTTTGATTTATTTGCGTAAATATAAACAAATCCATCCCAGGAGGGTTCTTTATCATTATCAGCAATAAATTGATCAAGAAATTCTGATGTTACAATGCTATTCTTTACAGCATTAACAGATAACGTTTCAATTGCTTTATTATCTAATGCCACCTATATCACTCCATTTCCTTGTCATCGATTTTAACTTTAACAGACAAATTTGTTCTGATGCTTTATAGTTGTGTTAATTCCTTCAACTGTTTTGTAAGGATTTGCACTTCATTAGCAAGTTCAAATTTCTTCTTCGGTTGTCTCTCACTCCGGGCCAACTTTTCATATCTAGCAATCTCCCTTAGCAATTTTTGCTTTCTGTCATCATCGGCAATCTGCTCATCAAGTGTCTTCCCCTGTTCAATCTCTATGCTTCCGATTTGCATGATAATGTTTTCCCATACTGCATCTAAATTCAATCCTTTCAATTGCACATTCAGGTTGTCTTTCGTTTGCCACTCCGTCTGCATTAACTTGGTATGATAAACAGCCAGTTTCTGTTCATTACCGCACTCTAAAACAAACAG
>JAZOMR010000191.1:0-7015 GCA_045654105.1 Faecalimonas sp.
GTATTAGTAATAATAAAATATATATTAGGGCTAAAAAGTTTACATTTACATCTTCTATCTTTCTTTTAAACAAAAAAGAGAGGTATAGAAAATGGGATTAAACATAACAACAGACAAAGAAACAGAGTGGAAAGGTTTAACATTATCACAAGCGGAAAATCTGATATTTCTAATATACAGAAGTGAATATCGTTCTTTCTTTCCATTTGCCTACAATGACAAAACAGAGAGCGAAAGGTTTATGGGGTATGCAGGAGCAATAGAATCGCAAGATATACAAGACGATTCTTTTGACAATCCATTTCCAAAAGGTGTTGATATTTATATCTGTCCTAATGGAATGAAAACGCCATTCAAGAGAACATTAGACAATCTAATCAACATTCAGAATCTAGTAATTGATATTGATTCGCACCAATCCAAGTTGTCTATTAATGAATTGAATAAGCATATTAAGGATTTTGAAACGAAACTAATTGATAGGTTAGTTGTTAAACCTAACTTTATAAATCGGAGTGGAAGAGGTCTGCATTTATGGTTTTGTATAGAACCATGTCACGTATCGCTGAATAAAATTTGCACAAGCGTAATAGATATGCTTTGTAAACACATTGAAGAAATAATGAAATCGTTGAATGAGGAAGAATTGTCATTGGACAAAGCTTCTTCATTAAAATTAAACGGCTTGTTCAGATTACCTTACACATATAACACGAAAGCAAAAAAATGGTCAGAGGGATATTTGATTCACGAGGATTTGCCGAACATTAACGAGTTAAGAGAAACACTCAATGCAAAAGGTTTTAAAAGCCAATATTTTTCGTCAGAAACCAAAAGGCAGAAAGCGAGTTCTAGCAAGTACAAATTTTCGGCAAAGATAAAGGACAATGACTATACGCCGTGCTTAATACACAGAAAGAAATTTATGGAATATCTGTTCAGAACAAGAGAAATAGAGGTGGGTTCGAGAGATATAATGCTTTTTGCAATGTATTCAACATTGATAATGCTGATGAATGACGAATTGGCACAAGAATATTGTATCGAGTTAAATAATACATTTAAGAAACCTTTGCCAATGTGTGAGTTGCGTACGATATTTAAAGAAATCGACAGAAAAAATCACAAGTTTACAGTTGCGAGGTTTTTTGATTTTGTAAATGCGACAGAAGAAGAAAAGGCATGGTTTAATAAACTGACAATCAAAGAAGAACGGAAACAAGCAAAACGGAATGCCAAGATTGAGAGAAATAACAAAGTCAAGGAGTTGCGTGCCAATGGACTTTCAATTGTGGCAATTAGTGAGGAAATGAATTTATCACGTCCGACAATCTATAAAATATTAGATTCATAACAAGAAAATTTGTTGAATTAAATTTGAAAAAGTAGTATGATTTTTTCAACAAATGGGAATTTTTTAATCAAGGAGACAATATCTATGACAACTTACATATGTTTTATTATTGCTATGATATGTATCTATATTTTCGAATTATTAGATGGTGGTTTTGACTTGAAAGATTGTATAGCGTATTTTATTATGCTGGTTGTATTAGGAGCACATGTCTATTTATCAACAAGAAAAAAAGCATTGTGGGGAATAGTTATTCCTATAGTTATCGTTATATCTTTTTATCCTGTATATAGAATAATTAAACCAATTGGCTCTGAATTACTTGTTCTCATTGGATTATATTTTATAACGATTGTATCAACTTTGTATGTTTGGTATAAAGCACGGAAAAGTGATAAATGAATTCGAAATGGAGAAGAAGATGATGAATAACTTTGTAATCGGTATTTTATGCTTAATATTTTCCCTCTTTTTGTTTTTCCTATCACCAAGAGAAAACAAAAATTTGTTAGGATACAAATCACCACAACAAGGATTAAACAAGAGTGTTTGGAAATGGTCAAATAAATGTTTTGGTTTGCTAGCAATCATTGGTTCAGTTTTATATTTAATTACAACCATTGTTTTAATAATTTTAAAGCTTCAAAAATATGGAACGTTGCAGAATAAAATTGCTATTGTATATATTTTTTTATGCGTCATAATTACTGAAATATATACATTTGTATGTTCTTACAGAAATAGATAAATCACAATTTCTCTAATATGATTGAAATAGATATTTTGTTCTTGCAATAGAAACGTTTTTATAATATAATAACTTTCGGTTGGTAATTCAAATCCAACTACAACAAGAAACGCTTGTCGGTTAAGAATTGGCTTTTGGGTGGGCATTCGGGTGAGATTTTCATTACAGATGTCGCAAAGCCCTTTCTTTTAAAGTGTTTAGCAGGGTGTTCGTGGTTCGAATCCCCGATGCTTCATTTGATAAAATGGTGGAAGTACCTAAAATTAGGCACTTCCGCTTTTTTTATACTTCAATCAATTGATTGCCCGATGATTGCCTATAAACAAGCACACATTTCTTTGAAAAAGTCCTCATCACTTGATATGTCTTTGTAATAAGCGTTGAATGTTGTTTGGATATTTTCGTGTCCTGCAAACGCTCTAACACTATCTTTATTTGTGACATTATCAAGCAGAGTAGAAACTACGCAACGTCTGATTTTGTGAGTGGACTTCTTGATAATATCTGCCATTTCACAGTATTTGTATAAACGGTCATTTACTCGTTGCCTTTTGAAATTCTTTCCGTTATTGTCTGCGAAAATAAAATCACTTGTAATGTGATGTTCCTTATTCCATTTCTTGACATCATCTAAAATAGATACGGCTTCGTGACTTAAAGGAAGTATTCTATCGGCTGCTTTTGTCTTGGTGTATTCCACAATCTCGTGAATAGTACGCTTTTTGCCGTTCTCGTGCATTGTATAACAGATTTCCTGCCGTTGCACATAAATCGTGTTATCTTGAATATCAGACCATTTTAACGCAATCAGTTCACTTACACGCAGACCAAGTTGGAAAGCGAGCAATAGAGCAAAAGGAATGCTAATATCATAATTGTTTCTATCATTTGCAATTATTTTCTTAACGAGTTCAGCCTCTTTGGTAGTGAAGACTACTTCTTCCTTGCGTTTTTTCTTTGGTGGCACGAGATGAGCCGTAGAGATTTCTGCCAAGTCCACAGGGTTTTCCGTAATATACTTTTTCTTACGAGCATATTTGAACACGCCGTTTAACAGACTTTTGAGATTTTTATATCCTTGAAGTTTCAGTTTGTGTTGGATAATTGCATTATGTAGGAAATCTTCCACATCAAAACTATCAATGTGGGAAAGTGGTTTCTTTGCAAAGTCTGTACTTTCCACAAAACGAGTAAAATCTGTTCCCATACGAGCATAAGCCGTTGCTTTTACTTTTGTCTTGTATGCTGTATCGTACCATTCGTGGTAGATATTTTCAAAAGTTCTAGCCTGCTTGTCTAGGTAATTCTTATATATCTTGTTTTCAAGGTCCATTCTTGATTTTGCCGTTATCTGTCTACGCTTATTGTTTTTCGTTTCATCGTAGACATAGGTTAAATAATAAGTTTCCCCATGTTTTAGCATTCCCGTAATCTTGTATGGGTGCTTCTCCATAACATTTTTCTTATTCATTTGTTCTAACCAATCAGCAAGACCATTTTCATTGTTGAGGTTAATACTATCGTTTTCTTTGATAAATTGCAATAGTTCTGTTGATACTTTCATATAATCGTTCATATTCATTCCCTTTCATCGAATATGAACTTGCGCAAGTTCAATTATTAAATTTTTTGTCAGACATAGTTATTATAGAAATCTATGGCGCGAAAGCCCAAAACCAGAGTGTAGAAAATAACGCCATTTTTAGCCCAAATTTTCTACATTCATTAAGATACCCCAAGAGAAAAAATAAGCTATAATATTCTTTTTAGGGCAAAATAAAAAAAGGGGACTAGCCCCTTTCAAAAACTTGTTCTTCATATTCAATTTCCTCACGAGCAAGTTCCCTTGTTTCCTGCTCTATATAGTGTTCAAAATCCTTAATCAGTTTGCGTTCATGTATCCATGTCTTAATGGTATGAAACCATTGTTCTAGGCGTTGGATATAATCAGACAGACGATTTATTTCATTCTGCTTGTCTTTGACCGATTGTTCCAGTTTATGACATTGTGAAGTTGATTGTTTGAGTTTGTATTCCAGTTTCAGCACTCTTTCATCGGTTGAAGCAATACTCAAAGTTTCCTTTGCCAATGTATTTAACGCATTTAGTCCGTTCTGTAATGCCGTTGACGTCTGTACTTGCGATTGCAGGCGTTCAAGGTCTGATGTCTTTACTGTGCTTGTGGCAGGTTTGTTTTTGAGTTTGTTTTCAGCAGTTGAGGAAATAACTTCGATTGGCTCAATAGGTTGGTTGCACGCTTCCAATACACGTTCCCTTATATTAAGTGCTGCCTTTGCCTTTTGAGCCTTTATGTTCATTTCTTGGACTTCGTACTCCATTTTATTGAGGTGTTTACGGATTTCATCATAATCTTTAACTTCCCCACGTTCCAAACCCCATAAACTTGATACTTGCGAATAGAAATCATCTTGCTTTTTTCGGTACTCTGACCGACCACCCATTAAATCTTTTGCTGATAATGAATAAGCACAAGAGTTACAAGAATTACTCTTTCTTATGAGGGGGATAGATGCTATATGTAGATGGTAATTAGCACCTTTATATGTGCCATCTTCATTCTTATAATCACCAGAATTTTTTGTGCCAATTTCATCAAAATGGATAACAGCATTGATTGTGTGTTTTCCGTAGGTCTTTTCGTGAAATTCTAGGCAAGCCTGAAAATAGTCGATTATCTCTGCTTGTGTCTTGCCTTCAAAGAAATCAGCCGAAGCCGTGTAAATACTGTCTAATAACACAACAGAATTCTTTCTAGGCTTGATATTGTACTGTTCGAGGGTGTCTGTAATGGTCTTATTCCAGTTGTCGTTCCTTGGCAGAAGATAAATATTGCGATCGGTTAAACTCCAATCAATATTTGAGGCGTTGAACTCACGACCTTTTAAATGGTCTTTCTGCGTGCGATTTGCTTCAATTTGTATGCCGTATACATCACTACGACTACGTTTTTCTGTTCTCATAATTCCGTACATAAATAAAGTTCTCCTTTTGTCTAGTGTTTGACTACAATATAGAAGACCTAAATTTTAGGTCTAACACACTAGACAATGTAAACATTATCGTGTGCATTTGCTTTCTAATTTACAAGTAAACAAATCAATCAAATGTGTACCGCCTAGAGGAGGGTTTGTCTTTTGCAACGGCTAGCAACGGCTTGGCGTCTAGATTTAGGCAGACTTCTCCTGCAAAATTCAAAGAGAAGCCCACTCAAATCCCAAATGCATACGCCTCTTCGGATGGGAATTACTAGTAGTATCCGTGTAGTTTCCGTATTGTATGCTGAGTTTGAGGCAACAATCGACTTGTGTTATTAACATAAGTTTATAACACCACACTTTCTACACGCGCCAAGCCACCCAAGTCGTCTCCACGTGCGTAACCTTTCGGTATTGTCTGTGCGCCCCTGCTCCCCTTTTGCATAAGTGGAGTGGCATCTGCCCTACATGGGATAGTTTTAACCATATCAGCCTGTTGCCGACTTAGGCTTCCCTTACTATCAGGAGAGATAATCCCTATCTCTACGAGGTCATTCTTCCATCTTTAACCCCTGTCGTCATCATTTCACGGATTGTTGTACGCTACTTTGAACCGAGTACATTTTCTAATTAAGCCGTACCAAACTTTCGTTATTATACTTGTATCGTCATCAAGTGGCACATAGCAATTTAATGCAACATATACTATATGCTTTCCTTTTTTACTTAAAGGCAAGTGTAACTAATTAGTCTAGTTACCCACTGTAATTGTTTGGTGCAATTACTCACGAAACGAGTTCAGTAAAAAGATAGAAGATGAAAAAAGGGACTTTTTAAAAATCGTTTAAAATGTGGCAGAAGTTTGATATAATACGAAATATAAATTGGAATCGCTGTGAATGTAGAGGGAAATGTAATGATTTTTAGATGTGACGAGTTTATCGAAAACAATATTAACCCAATTACAAATAAAAATTATGATGATTCATGGATTGTTTTTATTTTAAATAACGAGCCATACAACATGTTATGTGGTAGCCAAAATGGTTGTGCGTATACATTAAAAGTCAGCAAACAATACAAACAATGGGAAATGGCATTGGGGGATTTTGTTGGGTACAACAGTTCGATTGGTAAAAATATTATTTTAGTTGTTTCTGAACAAGATTACGCTCATGCGTTAAAAGTATACGAGGGCTATTCCTTTGATGATCATTTTTTGAGAGAGTACGAGAATAATGTCTTGATACATAGTACTACAAAGGAAAATTATGAACATATAAAAGAAGATGGTTGTTTGAAAAGTTGGAATTTATTAAGAAGTCAGAATATATGCATAGAGAATGAGCCAATAGGAAGAGCGTTGGGTGACCCGATTGAATTGAGAGACTATATATTGTTTGGTAGTGGGACAACAGGTGAGATAGTTGTTAATTCAAAGCAAAAAAGAAGAATCGAAATGAATGAAAATATGGACTATATTGCGGGAGCACGTTTGTACTTTGATATGAAAAAAATTGCGAAAGATGGTCTGTTAGTTCGTGATGGCGGGGAGATTAAAGTTAAAAACACATTGCCACTTCACCCATATTTGTTGTTTGTTGCAACGTGGGACTGTGTTGGATTGGATTGCGAAGTAACAACTCCTAGAATATTTGCTCAAACGTCAGATAAATATTTTAAAGAAAATATTTTGAAAACCTATAAATATGAACATTTATACTTGCAATAAAAACAGATTTATAATATAATGAGTTTCGGTTGGGACAATTAGAGATAATAATAACTAATTGTTTTCATTATTTGAAGTTTAGTGAACTTGGGGCAATGATTGACCGAATTATTGACAATGAAAATGATGTTGCCGAACTCCTTTCTTTATGCGGGGTTTGAGTATTCATATCATTTCGAATCCCC
>JAZOMR010000192.1:0-2058 GCA_045654105.1 Faecalimonas sp.
CATTAAGCGAAATCTAAAGGCAATCCTCGATGAGAAGGGGATTTTGCAAAAACAAGTAGCCCAAGGGTTGGGCATTTCTGACCAAGCAGTGAGCAATTGGTTCAACAGTCCAAAGGATGTAAAGGTCAGTAGAATTACACAGATGTGTGAAGTGTTTGGTATTTCTATCGTAGATGTGTTTACTTATCCGGAAAAGTATATACCTGAGAACCAAGCGAACCCCATGTGTGAAGAATGCAAACGCAAGGATGAGATTATTGAGAACCTCACAGAACTCTTGCGAGTGTACAAAAAAGAAAGTAAACTGAAAAAATAATATGGAATCAAAACTTCTTTATTTAATTCAATATTCATCTAATAAAATAAGATTAGATGGTGAAAGTATTGCAGATGAAGTCAAAATTGTTAAAGAACTAGCAGAGTGTTTGTATAATAATAAAAACTCTGATAATCCTATAATACAAGATATTTTAGATATGATAGGAGGAACAGGGGCGGAATTTTGGTGCGATGAGTTCGAGAAAGAAGAACTGGCAAATAGGCTTTTGGAAATCTACACTTAATCTTCTTTGCACGCACACGCATTAGTCTCTTGCGCATTATACGCGCGAGACGGTGCGAATACAATATATAGTATAAGACATATTTGGGACACATTCGCCCTTTTATAAGACATTTCTTTTCTTTTTTTTGAGTGGTTGAAAAAGTAAAGGATTTATTTTGCAAAAGAAAAAGAATGTTGTAATCAGCAGAAAATCAACAGTTTTTATTTTGCAATAAATAAACAAAGCACAAATAAATAAAATAAGACAAGAAGTAAATGCGCCTAATAAAAGTACTTTATAAGCGCTTTTATAGGCCCTTTAGAAAGACGAAGCGAAGCAAAATGTGAGCGAAGCACTCACCGCTCACATACTCACAGGATACAGAAAAATAACTTGCTGGTAACTTGCTAACTAACTCCATTCGCATGATTCTTGTCATCCCGACTAGCATCGAAGGAAAAGGAAATGTTTTTCATTTCCTTTTTTTATGCTCAGTAGTCTTACCAAATTTATTTGAGTGAGATTAGTGAGTATAAAAAAGATGGATACTTCCATCCAATTTCCGAAGATGCTTACAGTCAACCCTTCCGCCGTGCAAGATTTACGCAGAACATCTTGTTTCATCCCGACAAAATTAAAAAATAACCACTTCAAACTAAGGTGGTTATTTTCTTTTTGCTCTACATTCTGCTCTATATTCTTGCAAGATTAAAAAATATTCACTACCTTTGCACCGAGTTATGGCACTTCTTGGAAAATATGAGCAATCGCATTGGGCAATCAAAGTAATTCAATGGTTAGGATGTATCTTCTTGTTGAGTATGTTCGCTGCAGGGAGT
The DNA here is from genome assembly GCA_045654105.1 of Faecalimonas sp. Taxonomy (GTDB): domain Bacteria; phylum Bacillota; class Clostridia; order Lachnospirales; family Lachnospiraceae; genus Faecalimonas. The sequence continues at coordinate 1,385 of JAZOMR010000192.1, forward strand.
ATGTTCGTTTTTGAACAGCCACTATCGGTTACTTCACTCAAGTGGATACAACTGTTTCAGTCGGCTGCGATGTTCTTGCTGCCACCATTGTGTATGGCATATTTGTGGGCTAAAGCACCTATGAAATGGTTGAAAGTAGATAATTTTCAGAGTTTCAAGGTTTCATCAATGGCTATATTGCTTATGCTTGTGGCGTTACCTGCAATCAATCTTCTCGCTGATATCAATCAACAAATGGCATTGCCCACCTTTCTCGAACCATTGGAAGCGTGGATGAAAACACAGGAGGAAACAGCCAAACAATTAACTGAACAATTCTTATCCGTAACAACATATAGTGGATTGATAATCAATATATTACTTATGGCATTGCTGCCCGCTGTAGCAGAGGAACTCACATTTAGAGGAGTATTGCAAAAACTGTTTCAAGGCTCCAATGTTTCAGATTTTCATACCGTTAAGGTACCTCATATCGCGATATGGGTGACGGCGATATTGTTTTCAGCTATCCATATGCAGTTTTATGGTTTCCTTCCTCGTATGTTGATGGGTGCGTTGTTCGGTTATATGTTGGTATGGACAGGTAGTTTGTGGGTGCCTATCCTGGTGCACTTCACCAACAACGCCATGGCGGTAATCCTCTATTTTGTAGCTACGCGCGCAGGATGGAAGGC
>JAZOMR010000193.1:0-11907 GCA_045654105.1 Faecalimonas sp.
TTGCATACATTCAAATATGCAGAAGAAAGATTTTGACAAAGTGATAAATTTAAAGTAAACTGTGGGAAATAAATCTGTGAAGATAATTATATCTAGGATATCTCCGTTTTTTCCCAACTGACAATAAGTTTACTCTATCAATAATTAAAATTGTATTTCCAATTTTGTCGAAATATGTTACAATATCTGCGAGGAACTCAGTGTAAGGTACTGCGCCGAGAGGTGCAGTATTTGTGCTGAGTTTTTTTGTGCGCCAAAATATGTAATGAGGAGGTTATGCAGATGATATGAGTAGTATCAAACAATATGAACAGGTATATAGAATGTATGCAAATGACGTGTACCGATTGGCGTTGTATCTAGTGAAGGACGAAAATGAGGCTGAAAAAATTACTCAACAGGCTTTTGAAAACATCTATACAAAATGGGAAGAGATTGACAAAAATAGTATCTACAACCAACTTTTAATCGAAACAAAAAAACTAGCCGAAAATACAGATGCAAAGGAGAATGGGAAATGACGGATGAGGAACTAAAAAAAATCGTAAAAGAAGGCATGGAAACGCTGGATGCAGAACTCGAACGGGTTATGGAAATTATAAATAATGACCCGGCGCTGAAAGATGTGAAATGTCCGGAGGAGGTTCACGACAAATTGTTTGCCCAAATCGCAGAGTATGAGGAGCAAAAGAGATTGGCTAATCTCACAGATGAAGAGAAAGAATGGATTCGTTACGGTAAAATATACAAAAAGAGACACAAATGGAGCAGAGTGGCGGTATTAATCGCTGCTGCGGTGGCAGTGTTAGCACTCGGAACTGTGAGTTTCGGTGAGGATAAGAATATTCTAACTATGTTAAAACAAATGCTTTCAGGTGGAGAGCAGACAGTTACGGATTCTGGTAGTACTGAGCCGATACAATATGTTGAGGAGCAAGCGGTTTTCGAAAAGATAGAAGATACATATGACTTTGAACCAGTTAAAATAGAGTATCGTCCTCAACAGATAGTGTTCCAAGAGGCTGTGTTTTATACAGATATGCAAGGTGTAAATCTGTATTATGGCACTGAGAACGAGGCTAAAATTATCTATACGATTCGACCAAATTATCGGGAATCTTCATTTGCAACAATAATTGAAGATGAGAAAGTACAAGAATATCAAATTGATGTAAATGGCGTAGAGATTACGGTGACAGAATATAAGATAGTAGATAGTGGTAAAAACAGATGGACAGTTGATTTTGTATATCAGGATGTACAATACTGGATTAGAATAACGGATATGAGACAAAATGAAGTGGAAAAAATTGTGAATACATTAAGTTTTTTTAATTAACAAAGATAAGAAAGGATATTTATATGAAACAAAGAATTATAGCATTGTTGGCAATTGTAATTTGTATTGCAGGAATAATGAATAGTAATATTATAGTAAAAGCACAAAGTGACGACATTGATATGACGGACATTATGACAGAGGATGCGTTGATTGGACGAATAAATACACAAACATGGGGTGTATATTTGTCTGATGGATATTCTGTTATTAATAAAATATCTTCTACAAAAGTAGGGGCTGGTGGAACAACAAGTGCGGCGGTAAAATGCACTGTTAAAATCACGTCTATTTTGGAGCGTAAGAACTCTTCAGGGAGTTGGGAATGTGTGACTTCATGGACTCAAACCAATCAAAGTTCTTTTTATGCTGGAATTAGTAAAAGTGTTACAGTCCCTAGCGGATATTATTATCGTGTAAGGAGTTATCACTATGCGGGAAGTGATAGTGCAACATCATATACAAGTGCATTGTGGATTGGTAATTAAACAATAATATAACAAGCATAACAAGGAGCCGTCGGGTGACTGATATTAAATATCACTCGAACGGCTCACCTCTTTTATGAGAGGTTTTCGTAGTATTGTTATTGTGATAATGGTGTGCTTGGCATATTCACCAGGATTGTGTTATATTAGTGGTATCCTATTTGAGAGGTATTGCTATGAAATGTGTTTACTGTGGTTCGAACCACGTTCAGAGGGATGGAAAACACAATGGGTTCCAACGATACAAGTGCATGGAATGCCACAAGAGATTCGACGGAGAAGAATATCAATCGATGTTCCTTTATCATTTTAATGTAAAAATCAAGAAAACTGACAGGAACAGGCTTACGAGAGATAATTATTGTATTCCAACGAATGAATTGGACTATAAAGAGAAGAAAAATATACGGATAGCGAAAGAAGTTCATGCTAGAAAGCAGGGAGAACCGACGCTAATTCCGGAATTCTATTACAATATCCCTAATCAGACATTTGCGGATGAGGAGCACTACACGGATGAATGGGTGGAAGAACATTACAAGGCTTGTATGGAGAATTTCGATTTAAACATAGCATTTTTCGAAAGGCTCAACTATGACGCGTTTGAGAAATATCTACAGAGATTTGTTAAGAAAAACAAATTTGTTGAGACGGATGACTTAAATGCATTAGAAGGGAAATGTGGAATCTATATTATGGTCTTGGATAAATACAAGCAGGTATATATAGGAAAATCCGAATCAGCAGGTGGTATGAAAAAAAGGATAATGACGCATTGGAGCAAACGAAAAGAATTTGGACGTTTACTAAATGGAAGAGTGGAAACATCCATTTTATCGATAGACTCATTTGGGGCATTAGATACAACGAGGATATTCTATAAGGCACTGAGAGGCTGGCAGGATATTGATGAGTATGAAGAAAAACTGGTTGCAGAATTCAAAAGTGATTATCGCTTGAATCGTGTGGCCGGCGGTCTCAATGCTGAAGGTGAGCAGGCAGCAAGAAACTTGATGCTGATGGGGACAGTACAGGAAAGAAAATTGAAATGAGGACGAAGGAAGACAGACCAATAACAAGGTGAGATTGTTGGTCTGTTTTTTGCTGTTGAAAAAATTTTTAAAAAAGTACTTGACATATGATTCTGGCATTTGTATAATGCGATTTAAAGATAAGTGATTGTACTAAACGGTCACGGACAATAACAAAACAAAAATAATCATAATAAAATTATTGACAAGCCAAATGTTTCGTGCTAGTATAATAGTGTAAGATAAATTCTTTATAGAATTTTGTAACTTGATATGACATTAAGAAAGGGGATTGTTCATACGGCATGAATGGTAAAAGGAGACTGGGAGATTACAAAGAAATAGAGTTTGTTGGTGGTCAGCCGACAAAAAGGATAGAATGCGCTGAAAAGGATAGCGTACTAGACAAAATCTCAACTATTCCGACAAAAGCCATAACTAATGGAAGGTTAGAAAAAGAGTTTTTGTATGATTTAGAATATAAAGTGGAATTTGATAGTTCTAAATTAACACAAGAGGGTGATGTGGTATTAAAACTTTCTTCCACTTACGATGCTACGTATATTACGAAAGAAGATGAAGGACTTTTGGTTACCTCCTTTTGTTTGATTTTGCGAGTAAAAGACAAAACAAAATTGAATCCAAGATTTTTGAATGCATTTGTTAATTCTGATATTTATCGTGAACAAATCAAGGAAATGCTTAGTGGAGCAAAAGTTCCAATGCTTACAATTGAAAAAGTTAAAGATGTTTTTATAAAAGAATTCACAATGGAAGAGCAGGAAGAAATCGCAGGATACTATGATAATATGCGTAGACATGAAACTATAGTGAATAAAATAATTGAATTACAAAAAGAAAACTTAAATGTTGTTTTAGGAGGACAATGTGATGAGTGTACAAGTGTTCTTTGAAATAGAGAGAAAAATTTGTAAAATTGTTGACACTTGGAGAGCAAGTGGCGTATCACCAGAAGACGCATTGCGAATTACTATGTATTTACTCGCATTAAAAAAGGTTCTTAGAGAAAGTGATGATTCCACATGGGAAGAGACTCAAACGAGAATGGCAATTAAAGATTGTATGTATGACTATCAAGTTGGGGTAGATGTAAACCTCATATTTGATGAATCGAGAAAGTTAATAGAGAAGAAGTACCATTTACAATCGGGCTTTTTTCAAAATTTTTTCGATAATGTAAAGAAAATCCCAGAATTAGAGAACGCTTTAACTACAATTTTTCAAGTTCTTAGAGATATACCATATGTAGAAGATAAAAAGATGTCTGCTTTCGTTGCGAGTATAATATCGAATAAATATAAGGAGGGTGGATATATTAATGCACATGTTATTTCTAATCAGCATCTTGCGCACATGCTTCAAAGTATTTTAGATGTTCAGAATGGTGATAGATTCTGTGACGGAACCATCGGGTACGGAATCTCTGCAATCAAATGTATAGAAAATACAGATGCGTCGCTTAGTGGCATGGATATAAATTTTACCGTTCTTCAAATGGCAACTTTGTTTGCAATTATATCTGGAAGAAAGAATTTTGAAATGAAGGCAGGAGATTTCACACTTGAAGAAACAAATCGAAAATACAATAAAATAGCGATGGAAATTCCGTTTGCCCTCAAGACTGGTGAGTATTTTGGTGAGCAAATCGCAATATCTGACAGATGGCTAGGAGGGTATCAAGGTAAAGAATTAGATGTCTTAATAGTGGGAAAGATACTTGATGTTTTGGAAGAAAACGGACGTGCCGCAATTGTTGTTCCGAATAGTTTTTTGGTAAAGAATGGCAAGGCAAATAAAGCCATAAGGGAAATGATTTTGGAAAAGAAGTTATTGAAGGCAGTGATAGGGATTTCTGCATTGTTTTCTAGGACAAGTTCAAAAAGTTCAATACTTCTGATAGAGAAGAATGATGATAAGATTCTATTTATCAATGTGGACCGTCAAAATATACCGACTGAGAAAATACCTAAATGCACCCACGAGGTGTTTGCGTATATGGCTAGTGATATTGTGTCAGATATACTGAAAGAAAGAAAAGAGGAAAAAGGCATTTCTGCACTGGTTGATGCGCAACAGTTAAAGGAAAATAAATTTGATTTTTCACCAAGCAGATATACTTCTATAAAAAAGGAAGTTGTTTTTAGGGATATACAGACCATCAATAACGAATTGGGACAATTATATGATGAGTTTAAGGCAATACAGGAAGAAAATAGAAAATTTCGAATGTTTAATTAATGAGATGTAGCGGAAAGGAAGGTGATGAGTGCTACAGTTAAATGAATTGTAAAGGTTACTTGGAATGCATGAGAAAAGGCGTTTCAGGAAGGTGTTATTAAAAATCATAGTAAAAAGAAAAGGTCTCCATTTGGAAAAGCCTATGGAGACCCACTATAAAACAAATAAAATATTGCAATCCGGGACAAGACCGGAAATAAAGGAAAAGTATCCGTAAGAAGGAAGGGATAAATACAGAAGAAAACAAACAAGAAGAGACAATGTAGAACAACACGCTGTAGTTATACGGTGTGCAAGAGAGTAGTACTGTTTAGGTGCGCAAACTTGAAAAAAATCCGCGGCAACATAGAGTTGCAGGGGGTTATATTGTTGACCATAAGGTCGTGTAATTTTGTTAAAGAGATAGTCATAATTAGGCTAAAAGTAGGTGATTTCCAACGTTCTTTCAAGTGGTGATGGCTTATTTCTTTGATAAAATTATGCGACTTTTTTATTGAAAAAGAGAGAAAAAAATTATTAATTTTTTAATCCCGCAAGGGTTTTCATAGAGAGATTGGTACCAGAAAAATATAGAAAGGAAGTGATGTGGGCCATCCGTAAAGACAATGATGGCAAAAAGCAATCAATATATGCGCAAAAATGATTGCTTAACTGAAAGTTAAAAAAGTTTTTTCGAAAATTAAAAAAGACGAAAAATCTTTCATACTAGATAATGTAAGGGAATTTTCCGACCGCAATCTGCTGCAGCGATTGCGAGAGGGAAGGTTCCAAAAATATAAAATTTAATAAAATCAAGGAGGACCTTAAAAATGAAGCGGGTTATTAATGGCAGACTGTACAACACAGAAACTGCAAAACATATTGGGAACTATTACAATGACTTATCGTATGACGATTTCAACTATTTTGATGAGGATTTATATCTGAAAAAAACAGGTGAATTCTTTTTGGCGGGTTCGAGTGGTGCATTTGGTAAATATGCTGAAAGTGTAGGACCTAATAGTTGGTGTGGTGGTAGTGGAATTGTTCCGATAACGGAGCAGGAAGCCAAAGAATGGGTAGAAATGCATCTGGATGCAGATACATATATCGAATTGTTTGGCGAACCGGAAGAGTAAAAACTGAATATCGAGGGACGAGTGGCAATTGCCACTCGTTCGAAAAAAGAAACTTGTAAATTGATTAAACTATCCGGTAAAAAGACCGGGGAATAGGAGAAAAACTATTATGTGTAAAAAAGTATTAAAATTTCGTTTCCGCGGAACGGTGGAAACACAGGTTGTTCAAAAATCAGTAGACGGAGTTGTGCAAGAAAATCGCATTCCGGCTAAAAAAGATGTCGCTCGTAAATTGGTGGAAATGTGGAAACTTCCAGATGAAGATGGAGATTTCTATGAATTCGTAAATCTTCTTTATGATGGTCTCGATATGTTCTATTCACCATTAGAGTCTACGGAAGGAAACACGATGAGAATTCCGGGACATACAATCAATGTAACCACAGGTCAGTATTATGACACTTCGAGAGAGTTGATGATGCGCGGTGAACATGTCGTCTATGTCGTAGGAGACGAGAAATTGATTTATTGCCTTCAAAGCGTGTTAAATTATCAGGATGTTAGGGATGAGAGGGATTTGGAAGCAATATCAGGATTGATTGAAATCTCTCCATTCGAAGGGTTAGAGGGAAAAGAGATTCAGTGTACTGAAGCATCCGGTAAGATGTTGAAAATGAGATTATATGGAATCATTCAAAAGTGGTCTAAAGAAGGTTGGAGAGACAACGTTTTAAAAACGGAACCTCTTCCTACAAAAAAAGGCATTGTAGAATTGTGTGGCTGTGCATTGGGCATCATACCATGGAGCAGGCAAACAAGAGAGCAAGAACTCGAACAATTGAATCAGCAAATTAAGGTGTATTATTCGCCGGACGAGTCTAGACTAGGAGAAATTCGTGAGGACGTTTTTTACGAAGAAGATGACGTTACTGGGGAAGAAATTGAATGTCGTCAAGAAATGATTGTGGACGCAGATTTTGTTCTTTATATCAGTGCTGAACCGGAGATTCTTTGCAAATTGGATGCAGCGTTTGTAAGCCCAGCATACATGTTGGTTTTGGGTGATACTGATTGTATTCCAAGTTGTAGGATTTCCGAAGGAATTGTTTGCACTGATGCTGACCAACATCTAATTGAAATTCAGGAATAATACTTTTGGTACATACACCTAGAGTAAAAGCCTGTTCCACCCAGTTGTTCTGGGTGGATACAGGCAAAAAACTGTATGAAAGATAAAGATTTGACAAAGGAGAAAATAAATGAAAACCCCAAAAGAATATAGCGATAATCTAAAAAACAACATCATTACAAGGGAGATGTTAATAGACTGTTTGTTTAGTGTAAATAAGCGTGCAAAGAACTGTAGAGATAAGGAAAGAAATTATCGAGCATATTTCAGAAAACATCGTTATGTAACTGACAAATATCATAGTGTGGAGACTTATCAACAGAAAAAAGAAGAATATTACAAGCAAAAGGAGAGATTGCTAGAGTTGGTAAAACCTACATGCATCCATGAAGAGAATACTACTAAAAATCGAAGAATATATGAATATGAAGCGGAGTATCCAGAGTATCTTTGGAATGATGTATGGTGTTATGAAGGATTTTGTTATGATAAGGAGAAGGAGAAAATGGTGGCATATGTTGATGTGCCGGAACCTGCCAAAGCATATTATTTGTTCTATGATATGGGAGAATTTTCTTTCCACACTCCGATTAAAGAAGAGCAGTTATCATCATTTGAAGGATTGAAAATCAAAAAGATTGGTCAACTGAAAACAAAAGGTAAAGAAATCGGAGAACTGATATCCGTCCAGTTTGTAAAGAAGATTATCAAACTTATAGAAAGTGGTGCATACATATATGCTGATGAAACACAGAATGTTTCGGCAGCGTGATTATAAACTGCTCCTACTATTTGACAAGACTGGATAATTTTTAAAAATTGAATATTGGAATAAGGGCAGAAAACCATCAATAAGAGTTTTCTGCCTACAGAAAAATGAAATGAGGAAAAAAGTCATGATGATTTTAGTGGAGAAAAATATAAGAATAAAAAAGGAGAAAATATATGGAAGAAAATACGAAAAACCTCGTGGAAGAACCACATAATGAAACAAAAGACCCAGACCAAGTAACAAAGATGAAGAATAGTTGGATGGCGTTTATGCAGAAGGAAGTAATTGATAACAAGAATGTCAATCTACTGCAAGAAGTATATGAACACGTCTATGGGACAAACAATGAGGAATTAGTGGCAAGAAGCAAATCGCGCAAAAATGACTGTGTCGGAAAGAGCATGTCAGAACTTGTTTACTTAGATATGATAGGCATTTTGAGCGATAAAATTGTGGAAGATAAAGAATTCTGTCTTTGGTTCATTGAGAAAATGAAGAAAAGTAATTATGCAGATATTGAATGTTTTATCGAAAGGGCACAAAAGGATGAAAGTAATATTACACTTTTCGACCGTATAACTACGCCACTACTATTTGTCCGACACGCTAAAGAGGAGAGCGCCGAAACTTTTTTTATTAGATTTGTTTTTTTGTTTTATGCTAAAAAGGAAAGCATGCAATTAATTAATGATTTCGATGAGGTGAGATATGAATCGTGTTTGGGCGGCGAAAACGAGTATGAGGCCGGTCTGAGAATAATCAATTGTGAAATGACGAAAAAAATGGATTGGACCGATGACTTTTTAGCAAGTAGAACATACAAAAAATATATCAGAAAACAAATAGAAGCATTGGCGGCGCACAAAGGAAAGAATGTTGAAGAACTCAAGCATCTAATTGCACAAAAAGCAACCTTAAATAATGACATGGTATATCTTTCACTTTCAATGATGCGAGAGCGTGGGGGGTGTCCGCAGTGGGCCATGGATACGAAACATATGCTGACTCTTGATGATATTGATACAAAGTTAGAGGCATATTACAAACATAAGTTACTTGAGTTTTGGAGAAAAAAGATGAAGGAGATGGATTCTATTTGCAAATTAGATATCACGAGATATTATTTGCCAAAGTGCGATTATGAACATGATTTTGAGATTATTACAAATTCTAGCGTTGTAGACATAATGAATCAGTTGATTGCGGATTTAACCGAAGAATTCTATTCGAACTTCTCCTTTGAAAGAATCACGAATAAATCACTTCTAGAAACGTACAATAGCAAAATCAAAGAGTATGACGATATCATATCGGAAAAGAATGTGCAAATCCAGGAACTTCAAGAGAAGAATCTTTATGCAAATGACCTCCTGGAAAAGAAACGATTTGCAGAAGAACAAGTTAAGGCGCTAGAAACTGTCATCTCAAAAAAAGATGAAAAAATCAAACGACTGAGCGAAGTTGTCCGACAGAAGAATGGGACGATTCGTATATATTCTAAACGCAACAACACAAATAATTTCGAAGTCTTAGATGGTACGGGTGAAAGTTCAGGCGAATTACCAGAGGAGGGCACAGATGCTGGAGACAAGAAAATTGCAGTGGTAAAGGAAATTCCGGCAGGACACATTATCACACGTGTGACGCTTTTTAAATGCACAAAGAATAATCACAAATTGACTGATGTTTGTTGTTGTGTCAGAATTCTGAAAGAAGATGGTGAAGAGAGTGTCGAAAAGATTCCAGGTGGATACTGTAAACAATGTGACAGATATTTCATTTTAGATGAAGATTACAAACAGTTGAAAGAAAAAGGTCTTTTACTATGCAAGGTTGTGGAAGCGGATTATTGGGTGACGCAGGGAAAAGAGATGGATTATTCCCAATTGAAAACAGAGTCTCTGCTCCACATGATGGGGTATAATGTCAATGTTGTGGAAAATTTGACAGTACAACAAAGACAGGGATTATTGAAGTTTATTGTTGATGAAGGAATTTTAACGGTTGCAGAAATTCGCTCACGTTTGCGTTGGCTCATAAATAGAGGTAGCAAAACACCTAGACTGTGGAAAGCAGTATTGAAATGGAAATCGGATAGTGATTTTCTTAAACAATACGGGTTGGCCAACAAAATGGAAGTTGATGTAGAAAAGGTGTTGGCGAAACATTATCGAAATCGTGTAAGTTAAGAGTTGAAGGCGAAGCCGGGTGTAGGTAGCATCCGGCTTCTTCGATAAGGTTATTCGTATTATGATTTTGGAATAAAACAGCCGTATTAGTTGCAACACCAGTTAGATACGTGTTAGAATAGATACAGAAATACTTAAGAAAAGAGGAAAAACTATTGCCAGTTATTAGTCAGAAAAACATAGAGCAATTGAATAAAATATTAGAAAATAATTTGGATAAGTTGTTAGAAATGGGCTTTGAAATAACCTATCGAAAAATTGACTTTATAAAATTATATCACGGAGGGTATGATTTGGAAATTGAATTGTATTGTTCGGAAATCAGGGACGATTATCAAGGTGTGTATATGAGTATCGGCCGTGATGGAAAAGAAATTACGCAACGCAAAGGGAGAAATGTAATCTCCAATATCACGCGATTCATAGAGAGGACCACAAAGGAATAATAAAGGAATGGCCAGGCATAGTGCTTGGCTTTTTAAAAATAGAAATTGAGTTATATAAGCAAGGAGAGAACGATGAGAAAGTGTATTTATACTAGCAAACTTGTGACGGCCATAATTGTTACCATATTACTGACACGTTCTATGATAATAACGCCAAGTCCTAAAATAATATTTGTGCCGTTTTTGATTTGCGGCATATCAATGGCGATGGAGCAGATTGGCTTAATCCTGAATAAAAGAAAAATCGCAATAATATTTCACAAACTTTTTACAATAGGATTCTTACTGTTCTGGTTTGGCTTTCTTATTGTAGGTGCGTATGTATGTCTGAGAGATAAAAATTACGGATTACTTCTGTTTACAATACCGTTCTGGCTGATAGGCATTTTCATCATCAAGAGGCAACTTTTGAATATGAAACCGAAAACCAAGCCAGTATCAAATCTTAACTTTATGGTGATTATTGGTGCAGGTTTGGTGGGAATTGTATTGCTATCTGGTCTTATTATCTTGGTTTTGGGTATTATCAGAGCAGAAACATTTATGATTTTCTTTGGGGGATTTTTCGTATTTGGCGGCTTGGTATTTGTTTTAGGGGTATTAAACATTATGGGGCGTTTGGATAAATACAAGATTGATGTTTTAGGACTATATGTCGGCATTTTGTTTGTGGTCATAGGAATTGGTTTCCCTGCGATTAAATGTAGGGAAACGCAGTCGTTATCAGAGACAATCCAGGCATTTGGATTTTGGATTCTGATACCAATTATGATGACTGTAGTTGGGGTATTGCAAATTGTAAAGTGTTTGAAGAATAGAGGCTAGAGGTAGGAATTTTTTCCTACCTTTTTTGAAACCAATCTTATTTTTTGACGAGTATATTATTAGAGGGAGATTATCTACATAAGTCAAAAGTAAAGAATTGGAAGGAAGGTGCTAGTAATGAAAAAGATATTTTTGCTAATGTGTATTCTGTTTGTGATGGTATTAACAGGGTGCCAGGAGGATGTTTGCGCAGAAAAGCCGGTAATTTATTTGTATCCGGAGCAGGAGACTAAAGTTAAGGTGCAATTGGATTATGATGGAACTTTGGTTTGCACATATCCGGAATATAACAACGGATGGAAAGTGGTAGCGCAACCGGACGGAACCTTGTGTGATGCATCAGGGAAGACATACTCATATCTGTTTTGGGA
>JAZOMR010000194.1:0-1548 GCA_045654105.1 Faecalimonas sp.
ATCGATGCTAAATTTGATTTAGGATTTTTTGGTTTTTCCTCAAATTCATAAACACTACCATCTTCATTAGTATTCATAATACCAAATCTAGGAGCTTCATCCCATGGCACTTCTAATACTGCAATTGTTAAATCTGCATTAGTTGCTTTATGTTTATCAAGCATCTTTTTATAATTCATCTTATAAATATGATCCGCTGATAAAATTAAAACATATTCTGGATTATATTTATCCATAAAATCTATATTTTCATAAATTGCATTTGCAGTACCTTCATAACAGTTAAAACCTGTTTCTTTTTGACGAGGTGATAGTAAAACTGCTGCAGAATTATTACCATCGAATCCCCATTTTGTACCTGCACCAATATATTCATTAATTTGAATAGATTCATATTGTGTCATAACACCAACAACATTAATTCCTGAGTTTGTACAGTTACTTAATGCAAAATCAATAATACGATATTTCCCACCAAAATAAACTGCGGGTTTTGCCACTTTTTTTGTTAAAGATTCTAATCTAGAACCTTTTCCTCCTGCTAATAACATTGCAATAATTTCATTCTTTGCCATAATGTAAGCCCTTTCTTTTATTCTACAATTATATTTTACTACTTAAAATATAAAAATTCAAGGCAACAAAAAAGAGATTAATCTACATAAATATTAATGCAAATTAATCTCATTAAACAAAAAAAGAAGACCTGGCAACGTGCTACTCTCACTATGTCACGCATAGCTACAATCGCCGCTGAGATGCTTAACTTCTGTGTTCGGTATGGGAACAGGTGTGCCATCTCGCTATAATCACCAAGTCTTCTTTCTCAAAGATAAATCTTTGATAACTAGATAATAAGTAAGTTCTTCTTTAGAGTTCTCTTGTTCTAAGTGTTTGTAAAATCAATATAAGCTAAGTCCTCGACCTATTAGTATTGCTCAGCTAAACACATCACTGTGCTTACACTTGCAACCTATCAACCTTGTCACTTTCAAGGGGTCTTACTTCTTGCGAATGAGAAGTCTTATCTTAGGGTCGGTTTCACGCTTAGATGCTTTCAGCGTTTATCCGTTCCATACATAGCTACCCAGCTGTGCCACTGGCGTGACAACTGGTGCACCAGAGGTTTGTCCATCCCGGTCCTCTCGTACTAAGGACAGATCCCTTCAAACTTCTTACGCCCACGACAGATAGGGACCAAACTGTCTCACGACGTTTTGAACCCAGCTCGCGTATCACTTTAATAGGCGAACAGCCTAACCCTTGGAACTGGCTCCAGCTCCAGGATGTGATGAGCCGACATCGAGGTGCCAAACACCCCCGTCGATGTGAACTCTTGGGGGGTATCAGCCTGTTATCCCCAGGGTAGCTTTTATCCGTTGAGCGACGGCCTTTCCACGCAGTACCGCCTGATCACTAATCCCGACTTTCGTCCCTGCTCGACTTGTTGGTCTCGCAGTCAAGCACCCTTCTGCATTTGCACTCATTGCACGATTTCCATCCGTGCTGAGGGTACCTTTGGGCGCCTCCGTTACCTTTTAGGAGGCG
>JAZOMR010000195.1:0-9667 GCA_045654105.1 Faecalimonas sp.
GACGGTATTGCACCGGCTCCACGTGGAATTCCACAAATCGAAGTTACATTTGACATCGATGCAAACGGTATTGTAAATGTATCCGCAAAAGATTTGGGAACAGGAAAAGAACAACACATTACAATCACAGCTGGTTCAAACATGTCAGATGCAGATATCGAAAGAGCAGTCAAAGAAGCAGCAGAATTTGAAGCACAAGACAAGAAACGTAAAGAAGCGATTGATGCAAGAAATGAAGCAGATTCTATTGTATTCCAAACAGAAAAAGCTTTGGCAGATGTTGCAGATAAAGTGGATGCAAATGAAAAAGCAACTGTAGAAGCTGACATTCAGGCTTTGAAGGACATTCTTGCAAAATCTACACCGGAATCAATGACAGATGCTGACGTGGAAGAAATCAAGGCTGCAAAAGAAAAACTTATGACAGATGCACAAGGTGTGTTTACAAAGATGTATGAAAATATCGCTGCACAACAACAAGGAGCACAAGGTGGCCCAGCACCGGAAGCAGGTCCGGCACCAGAAGGCTTCAATGGTGATGATGTTGTGGATGGAGATTATAAAGAAATCTAATAAGGACAAAAAATTATGGCTGAAACAAAGAGAGATTATTATGAGGTGTTAGGGGTAAGCAAAACTGCTGACGCCTCGGAAATCAAAAAAGCATATAGAGCCTTAGGTAAGAAGTATCATCCGGATGCAAATCCGGGTGATAAAGAAGCCGAAGAGAAGTTCAAGGAACTGTCAGAAGCCTATGCAGTACTTAGCGACCCAGAGAAACGCCAGAAGTATGACCAATTTGGTCATGCTGCATTTGACGGCGGCGCAGGTGGAGCCGGCGGATTTGGCGGATTTGATTTTGGCGGAATGGATTTTACAGACATATTTGGCGATATTTTCGGTGATATGTTTGGCGGCGGACGTCGTAGTAGCAGACGTTCCTATAATGGCCCGATGCAAGGTGCTAATGTTCGCAAAGGCGTGAGAATTACATTCGAAGAAGCAATTTTCGGATGTGAGAAAGAATTGGAAGTTGTGATCAAAGATCCATGTACTACATGTAGCGGAACAGGAGCAAAACCAGGAACTTCACCGGAAACGTGCCCGAAGTGTAACGGAAGAGGACAGGTGGTATATACTACACAGTCCTTCTTTGGTACGATGCAGAACGTGCAGACTTGTCCGGAGTGTCATGGTTCTGGTAAGGTTATTCGTGAAAAATGTTCCGATTGTGCAGGAACAGGATATGTTTCTAGCAAGAAGAAAATTTCAGTAACAATTCCTGCCGGTATTGATAACGGACAAAGCATTCGCATTCGTGAAAAAGGAGAGCCAGGCGTTAACGGTGGTCCAAGAGGGGATTTGCTCGTTGAGGTGACTGTTTCTAGACATCCGGAATTTGCTCGTCAGGATAT
This sequence comes from Faecalimonas sp., assembly GCA_045654105.1. GTDB lineage: Bacteria > Bacillota > Clostridia > Lachnospirales > Lachnospiraceae > Faecalimonas. The sequence continues at coordinate 1,416 of JAZOMR010000195.1, forward strand.
GCACATATTCTCAACTGCACCAATTACATTTGCGCAGGCAGCATTAGGTGGCGATGTGGTTATTAAAACGGTAGATGGAGATGTGCTATATACCATCGCACCTGGAACCAAGACGGATACAAAGGTAAGACTTCGTGGCAAAGGTGTTCCTTCAATTCGTGACAAGAAAATCCGTGGCGATCACTATGTAACTTTGGTGATTAAAACACCGGAGAAATTAAGTGCTGAAGCGAAAGAACTGCTTCGTAAATTTGATGAAATTACCGGTAATTCCTTAAAGCAGGGGGAAGAGGCTGAAAAAGAAAAAAAGACTAAGAAAAAAGGCTTCATGGATAAGGTGAAAGAAGTTTTTGAAGATTAAAAAATAATGGCAAAAAACATGAAAATATTTTCAGTTTTTTGCCATTTTTAGTGGTTTTCCTTGACTGATAGATACAAAATATAGTATTCTATTATATTATATATAGGGAGAAGGGGATAACATGGTAACAATCGATTTTTTGGATTGGACGATCAATTTTCATGACCTCGGCATCTCAATGTTTAAGATAGCATTAGCGCTGTTTTGTGCCGGAGTGATTGGACTTGAGAGAGGAAGAAAGAAGAGACCTGCAGGATTCCGTACATACATGGTAGTATGCGTAGGCGCTACCTTAGTCATGATGACCAACGAGTATTTGTGCGAAGTATACGGAACAGGGGATGTTGCCCGTCTTGGAGCGCAGGTTATCAATGGTATCGGTTTCTTGGGTGCAGGAACCATTATTACAACGGGGCACAACAGGGTAAAAGGTCTTACCACAGCAGCAGGACTTTGGACATCTGCATGTATTGGTCTTGCAATTGGTAGTGGATATTACGAGGGGGCAATCCTTGGAACATTTGCAATTGTAATTATTATGGTGGTATTACATAGCTTTGATAGAAGACTTACCAACAATACAAAGGCGATTATTTTGTATGTTGAGTTTACGAAAATGTCTGTTATGAGAAAACTTGTCGGTTTCGCAAGAGAAAATGATATCAAGGTGGAAGATGTGGAGATAGAACAGCCGAACAACATGATGGAAGCGAAGATGGCAGCAGTTGTTACTTTAAGACTTCCAAGCAAAGAAAACCATTTGGAGTTTTTAGAGAAGGTAAGCTCGTTAGAAGGCGTTATGTTTGTAGAAGAGATTTAAGAGTTGAAAATGGATGTTGCAAATGCAGCATCCATTTTTGTGAATTACAATTGACTTTGCATCTATAAAGCGATATAATTTTTTTATCAATCAATTGAGTGTGATTTTATGGAATCATTCAAACACTCGTGTGCGCCTTGTAGTGCGCTCTGTTTTTCGTGGCAATTCGGCCGAGAAAATCAATTGAAATCAAGTGAATATGGAGGCTGATGCCTATGATTGTGGTTTTTCTTTTATTGGGATAAGACTATATATTTTTATAAAAGAAAGGACTAATTTACAAATGAATAAGGAAAATAAATCACAAGACCTTCGTACAAGAGACGAAGCACTAAATGAAATCAAATTGGATGCAAAATTATATCATGAGTACTGCCAGTGGCCGGAAAAGTTTCGTGATGAATTTCTAGAATTTATGATGGGAGTACGTGGTGTTAAAATGACTTACGACCCGTTTTTTAAGCATATTTTTAATCCGGAGACTCACCCGGAACGTTTATCGGAATTTTTGAGTTTAATTGTTGGAAAACCGCTAAAAGTAAAACGAGAGCTTCCGAAAGAGCATAGTCGCATTACGGAAAAGGGTTCTTTAATGATTATGGATATTTTGGTAGAATTTGAAAATGGAGAAATGGGAAATGTTGAGATTCAAAAGATAGGGTATTTGTTTCCGGGTGAACGGGCTACCTGTTATTCATCTGATATGGTCATGCGTCAGTACGAGCGTGTGAAATCAGAAAGAGGAAAGGATTTTGCATATAGCGATTTAAAGAATGTTTATACTATTATTTTTATGGAGGAAAGCAGTAAAGAATTTAAAAATTATCCGAATGAATTTATTCATAGAGGAGAGGTGACGTTTGATACGGGATTGGGTATAAATATGCTTCAAAAATATTTCTATCTTCCTCTTGATATTTTCTTTAGTATCATGGATAATAAAGATGATAAGAACGCACTGAGTGAATTGGAGGCTTGGCTATATTTTGTTGGTTCAGACAAGCCTGAAGATATAGAGAAAATTATTCGCATATATCCGAAGTTCACAAAGATGTACGAGGAGATTCATAGGTTCCGGAAGAACCCAAAGGAGGCGGTAGGAATGTTTTCAGATGCACTAAGAATAATGGATGAGAACACTGTAAAGCTTATGATAGAGCAACAAAAGGAAGAACTGAGAGCACAGGCTGAGCTTATTGAAAAAAACAAGGTTGAGATCGCGGAAAAACAAGCGGAGATTAAGGATAAGGAAGCAGAAATCAAGGATAAGGAAGCGGAAATCAAGGATAAGGAAGCGGAAATTGTTGAAAAAGATTTAATAATTGCTAAGCAGGCAGAGGAAATAGAAAAATATCGCAAGATGATTGGAGCCTAAAATATGAGCCGGAGAATTGAAATATTCTCCGGCTCTGTTTTTTAATTATCCTCAGGAATCTCACCTGTTGTATATACTTGACGTTTTCTAGCCATTTCATCACTTTCAAGATATTCATCATAGGTTGTGATTTTATCAATTAATTTACCGCCAGGAATGATTTCCATAATACGGTTTGCAGTAGTCTGTACTACCTGGTGGTCACGGGAAGCGAAGAGCAGTACTCCTGGGAATTTGATTAATCCATTATTAAGTGCTGTAATGGCTTCCATGTCCAAGTGGTCAGTTGGTTCATCCAGCACAAGAACATTTGAACCTGAAATCATCATTTTTGATAATAAGCAACGCACCTTTTCACCACCGGAAAGTACCTTTACTTTCTTAACTCCATCTTCACCGGAGAATAGCATTCTTCCTAAGAAACCACGCACATAAGTAACGTCTTTTTCTTCGGAATACTGTGTCAACCATTCTACAATTGTATCTTCATTGTTAAATTCGTTGGTGCTGTCTTTCGGGAAGTAAGCCTGGGTAGTTGTTACGCCCCATTTGTAAGTACCTTCATCCGGTTCCATTTCACCCATCAAAATCTTGAATAATGTTGTTTTAGCAAGTTCATTTCCGCCTACGAAAGCAACCTTGTCTTCACGTCCGATTGTGAAAGAGATGTTGTCCAATATTTTTACGCCATCAATTGTTTTTGAAATACCTTCCACAGTAAGAACCTCATTACCAATTGTACGGTTTGGACGAAAATCAATGTATGGATATTTTCTGCTGGATGGACGGATGTCCTCCAACTCGATTTTTTCCAAAGCACGTTTACGCGATGTTGCCTGCTTTGATTTAGAAGCGTTGGCGCTAAATCGAGAAATAAATTCTTGCAATTCTTTGATTTTTTCTTCTTTCTTACGGTTTGCTTCTTTCATTTGGCGGATGATTAACTGACTTGATTCATACCAGAAGTCGTAGTTTCCCGCGTATAGTTGAATCTTACCGTAATCAATATCTGCAATCTGTGTACAAACCTTATTTAAGAAGTAACGGTCATGGGATACCACGATTACTGTATTGTCAAAGTTGATTAAGAATTCTTCTAACCAGGCAATGGCGTCTAAATCCAAGTGGTTGGTAGGCTCGTCAAGAAGCAAGATGTCCGGATTGCCGAACAGTGCTTGAGCGAGTAATACCTTTACCTTTTCAGAACCTTTTAAATCTCTTAAGTATTTGTAATGCAAATCTGTCTCAATTCCAAGACCATTTAAAAGAGAAGCAGCGTCTGATTCGGCTTCCCAACCGTTCATGGTAGCAAATTCACCTTCTAATTCACTTGCTTTGATTCCGTCTTCCTCTGTGAAGTCTTCTTTCATATAAAGAGCTTCTTTTTCTTTCATGATGTCATAGAGACGTCTGTTTCCCATGATAACGGTATCAAGAACTAAGTAGTCATCATATTTGAAGTGGTCCTGTTGTAAGAAAGAAAGTCTTTCGCCAGGTGTAATAATAACTTCACCCTTTGTAGGCTCCAGTTTTCCAGAAAGAATCTTTAAGAATGTAGACTTTCCAGCACCGTTTGCTCCAATAAGACCGTAGCAGTTCCCTTCTGTAAATTTTACATTTACGTCTTCGAATAATGCTTTCTTACCGACACGCAATGTAACATTACTTGTACTTATCATATATGTTTACCTCCGTGGTTTTAATATTCTCAACTGTTCAGAACCAACCTCGAAAACACGTTGTGTTTCCTCAGTGTGGCGTATCCGCCAAATAAAATTTTAAAAACATCCTTGAAAATGCGAGCATTTTACGTATGTTTTATAAAATTTTGCTTGTCTCTGAACAGATAGACATATTTTAACATGGAAGTGGTAGATTGTAAATAAATTTCGTTGCAAGTACAAAATATATGTGTTATAATAATTTAGATTGTGGGCTGAGGAGACAAGCCGAGACCACTGAAGAGTGTATGAAAGGAGATTCGTGCCATCTTCAGTAGTTTCGGAAAACTCAGTCAAAGTAGAAAAAAAGGAGAAAAACTATGTTCAAGAAATTTGAAATGGAATTGGCCGGCAGAACTCTTCGCGCAGATATCGGTAGAGTGGCAGCACAGGCAAATGGTGCAGTTCTTTTGCACTATGGTGACACAGTTGTGTTATCAACAGCAACAGCTTCAGAAAAACCAAGAGAAGGAATTGATTTCTTCCCATTAAGTGTTGAATATGAAGAAAAAATGTATGCAGTAGGTAAAATCCCAGGAGGATTTAACAAAAGAGAAGGAAAAGCATCTGAAAATGCAATTCTTACTTCACGTGTAATCGACAGACCAATGAGACCATTGTTCCCAAAAGATTACAGAAATGATGTTACACTTAACAACATGGTTATGTCAGTTGACCCTGACTGTAGCCCAGAATTAACAGCTATGTTAGGTTCAGCAATTGCAACAGCAATTTCTGATATCCCATTCGATGGTCCTACTTCAACAACTCAAGTAGGTTTGATTGATGGTGAATTTGTATTTAACCCAAATGCAGCACAGAGAGCAGTTTCTGATATGCAATTAACAGTTGCATCTACAAGAGAAAAAGTTATCATGATTGAAGCAGGTGCAAATGAAGTTCCTGAAGCAAAAATGATCGAAGCAATCTTTGCAGCTCATGAAGTAAACCAAGAAGTTATCAAATTCATCGATGCAATTGTTGCTGATTGTGGTAAAGAAAAACACGCTTATACAAGCTGTGCAATTCCAGAAGAATTGTTTGCTGCAATCAAGGAAATTGTACCTCCTGCAGAAATGGAAGTAGCAGTTTTCACAGATGTAAAACAAGTAAGAGAAGAAAACTTACGTGTGATTAGAGAAAAATTAGAAGAAGCTTTTGCTGACAATGAAGAATGGTTAGCAATCTTAGGCGAAGCTTTATATCAATATCAGAAGAAGACAGTTCGTAAGATGATTTTGGTTGACCACAAGCGTCCGGACGGAAGAGCAATTGACCAAATCAGACCACTTGCTGCTGAAACAGATATCATTCCTAGAGTTCATGGTTCAGCTATGTTTACACGTGGACAAACTCAGATTTGTACAGTTACAACATTAGGACCTTTATCAGAAGCTCAGAAATTAGATGGATTAGATGAAGCAGAAGTTTCTAAGAGATACATGCATCACTACAATTTCCCTGCATACTCTGTAGGTGAAACAAAACCATCAAGAGGACCGGGACGTCGTGAAATCGGTCACGGTGCATTGGCTGAGAGAGCTTTAATTCCTGTACTTCCAAGTGAAGAGGAATTCCCATATGCTATCCGTACTGTATCAGAAACATTTGAATCAAATGGTTCGACATCACAGGCAAGTGTTTGTGCATCAAGTATGTCACTTATGGCAGCTGGTGTTCCAATTAAAGCTGCAGTTGCAGGTATCTCAGCAGGTCTTGTAACTGGTGATACAGATGATGAATATTTAGTATTAACAGATATCCAAGGTTTGGAAGACTTCTTCGGAGATATGGACTTTAAGGTAGCTGGTACACACAAGGGTATCACAGCTATCCAAATGGATATTAAGATTCACGGTTTAACACGTGCAATCATCGAAGAAGCAATCGCTTGCACAAAGAAGGCAAGAACATACATCTTAGATGAAGTTATGTCAAAAGCTATTGCTGAACCACGTGAAGAAGTTGGAAAGTATGCTCCAAAGATTCGTTCTATGCAGATTGATCCAGCTAAGATTGGCGATGTTGTTGGACAACGTGGAAAGACAATCAACGCTATCATTGAGCAAACAGGCGTTAAGATTGATATTACAGATGACGGTGCTGTTTCTATCTGTGGTACAGATGCAGAAAAGATGGAAGAAGCAATGAAGATGATTGCTACTATCGTTACAGACTTCGAAGCTGGAATGGTATTTGAAGGTAAGGTAATCAGCATCAAAGAGTTTGGCGCATTCATCGAATTTGCACCTGGAAAAGAAGGAATGGTACACATTTCTAAGATTTCCAAAGAAAGAATCAAACAAGTAGAAGACGTTCTTACATTAGGAGATAAGGTGAAAGTTGTTTGCCTTGGAAAAGACAAGATGGGAAGAATCAGTTTCTCTATGAAAGATGTAGATGAAGAATAGTTAGTAAAAGTCCTCCTTGCGCAAGGGGGACTTTTGTTAAAGAAATTTGATAATTTCTTAGGAAGACTGTTAAAAAAAATATTTCTTAGGAAGACTGTTAAAAAAAATATTGACTTCACTGTGATAAAGCATTATACTTTACAAAGAAAAAAAGGGAGGGTACTAATTATGTCATACGTAGATGAGATTATTGAATTAGTTGTTAAGAAAAACCCTGCGGAACCAGAGTTCCATCAGGCAGTAAAAGAAGTTATGGAGTCACTTCGAGTAGTGATTGAAGCAAACGAAGAAAAATATAGAAGAGAAGCTCTTTTGGAAAGATTAGTAGAGCCAGAAAGAATTATCATGTTCCGCATTCCATGGGTTGATGATAATGGAAATGTACAGGTAAACAAAGGTTACCGTGTACAATTTAACAGTGCAATCGGACCATACAAGGGTGGTATCCGTCTTCACCCATCTGTAAACTTGGGGATTATCAAATTCTTAGGATTTGAACAAACATTTAAGAACTCATTAACCGGACTTCCAATCGGTGGCGGTAAAGGTGGTTCTGACTTCGATCCTAAGGGTAAATCAGATAGAGAAATCATGGCATTCTGTCAAAGCTTTATGACAGAGTTGTGCAAACATATCGGCGCTGACACAGACGTTCCGGCTGGAGACATCGGAACAGGCGCAAGAGAAATCGGTTATATGTACGGACAGTACAAACGTATCCGCAACGTATACGAGGGTGTACTTACAGGTAAAGGATTAAGCTACGGCGGTTCTTTGGCGAGAAAAGAAGCTACAGGTTATGGCTTATTGTACTTTACACACGAAATGTTGAAATTAGCAGGAATCGAGCTTGCTGGTAAAACAGTGGCTATCTCGGGTTCTGGTAACGTAGCAATTTACGCAGCTGAAAAGGCAACACAACTTGGTGCAAAGGTTGTGACAATGAGCGATTCTAACGGTTGGGTATACGATGCAGAGGGAATTGACCTTGTAGCAATCAAAGAAATCAAAGAAGTACAACGTGGTAGATTGACAGAGTACAAGAAATATCGTCCAAATTCAGAATACCATGAAGGCAGAGGCGTATGGACTGTAAAAGTAGATATCGCACTTCCATGCGCAACACAGAATGAATTGTTATTGGATGACGCAAAAGCATTGGTTGCAAATGGTGTTATTGCAGTAGCAGAAGGTGCAAATATGCCTACTACATTAGAAGCAACACATTACTTACAAGAAAATGGTGTAATCTTTGCTCCTGGCAAAGCTTCAAACGCAGGTGGTGTTGCAACATCAGCACTTGAAATGTCTCAAAACAGCGAACGTTTAAGCTGGACATTTGAAGAAGTAGATGCAAAACTTCAGACAATCATGGTTAACATTTGTCATAACGCTGCTGCAGCAGCTAAGAAATACGGCGTAGAAGGCAACTACGTTGTTGGTGCTAACATTGCAGGATTTGAAAAAGTTGTAGATGCAATGACAGCACAAGGAATTGTATAATATAGAAAAGAATGAAAAGGCGCTGGCTGTGCAAAATGGTTTGCATGGCTGGTGTTTTTTT
>JAZOMR010000196.1:0-1809 GCA_045654105.1 Faecalimonas sp.
CAGATGATAATTCTGAGATTCAAACAGTCACAATACAAGCGTTGAATTCAAATAAAGAAAAGATTGAACTTGAAGTTCCTTATAATCCGGAGCGTATTGCCATTCTGGATATGCCGGCTCTTGATATTGTAGATGCATTGGGTGTTGGCGATCGTGTAGTTGGCAGCGCAAAAGTTACAATTGAATATTTAACAGATTATAATCCGGATGATTCTAACGGTGCTATTATGAACCTTGGTACAGTGAAAACTGCGGACTTAGAAAAGGTTGCAGCATGCGAACCTGATATTATCTTTATTGGTGGTCGCCTTGCGTCTGTATATGCTGATTTGGAGGCGATTGCACCTGTTGTTTATTTGGGTGTAGATTATGAAAAAGGAATTGTAGAGAGTACAAAGCAAAATACGAAAACAGTTGCAACAATCTTTGGGAAAGAAGCAGAAGTGACAAAAATGTTCACTGATTTTCAACCACGCATTGATGTCCTTAACAAAATTCTTAAAGGTAAGGAGGTGGTGCTTGGCATGTATAATTCTAATGCGTTAGGACTTATGGGTACTGCTTCACAATTAAATCTCATAGCCAATGAGCTTGGCGCAAATAACCTTGGTGAATCAGTTGGAGAAGAGGAGAAGGCAGCCCATGGCGAAGAAGCATCTTGGGAAACAATTGTTACGTTGAATCCTGAGTATATGTTCATCTTGGATCGCAGTGCAGCGACGGAAGCAACAGATGAAGGGGTTAAGGATGTGCGAGAAGTGATTGAAAACGGTCTTATTAAAGAAATGGATGTTTATAAGGAAGGTAAGATTGTGTACCTTATTGAGCATGCAAATGTTTGGTACACTTGTACAGGTGGTGTCCAAGCGTTAGATACTATGTTGGCTGATCTTGAAAATGCTTTAATAAAATAGGATGACTTTTCGGGGATTTGTGCTATAATTAGTAGCAATAGCAAAACAACGGAAAATGCAAGGAGGCAAAGAAGATGCCGGTTTTTGATTTTACAAATCCCCCAATTGATAATAATGAAGAATTTATCTGCACATACACAACCTTTCATTCCAATGAAAGAACGGCCACACCGGAAAAGCCAATTTTAGTATTAGATAATAGCGAGAGAAAGTGGGAACATTATTCTTGTGGATTCTTTACGAATCAAAGCAGAAAGACCGCCTTTGAGTTTAAAGAGAAAGACGGAAACTTTAGTGCCGACATTCTCCAGATGGATGCCCGTTTTGTTTATCTTATCAAATGGCTTGGAAAGAACCATATTAATGTGCGACTTTCAGGTGAAAACCGTGAGGATGGATTTGCGGTTTACAAGATTCGTGAAATGGCATCAAGTGGAAGTGGGAAATTATCTGCAGAGGATGGTTTCCTTCAATACATGATTGAGCGATTGTTTGCCAGCAATGCACCGCAAAGTGACTTGGAAGAGGATGAGGACTTGGACGAGACCGGTGATGATATGAAACTTACCAGCTTGCAGAGCATTTCTGATTTCATGAATTGTGCAGGAAAGACCTTGCCGGATAATATCAGACTGTGGGCGAGAAGAAATCTTGCGGTAGCACACTCTCATGAGGTGACACCGGAGGAACGTCGCCATGCACAACGTGCACTTTCGATTATGATGAACATTCAGTGGAAGAATGATTATTTTGAATCCATTGACCCAGAGGAAGCACGCAGAATCTTGGATGAAGAATTATACGGTATGGAGCGTGTAAAACAGCGTATCATTGAGACTATTATCCAGATTAACCGTACCCATACATTGCCGGCTTACGGAATTTTGTTAATTGG